>JAJCXL010000503.1 GCA_029263435.1 Acidobacteriota bacterium
CCGGAGACGATGGGCCCGGGCGAGCGGAACCGGAGCAGTGCGTACCAGAGAGCGCCGACGAGTGCTACCGCCAGCCACGCGGGACGAAGAGGGGCCGTGTCGAGCAATGCGGCGAAAGCCGCGGCCCCGGCCGACGAAGCGACGCAAAATCTCATGAAGGCAGGAGGCAGTGTGTTCGCGAGCGCGAGCATAGCGGTGACGAATAAGCTGCCCGTCGCGAGGTGTCCGACGAGCAACGCACTGACGTGTCCGATCATCTCCTGGCGCCGACTCCGCGAAGGTGAAGGGGCGGGTCCGCGGTCGCAGGGTTCAAGAAGTGAGTCGGTCGCGGATGTAGAACCGGAGATCGGGAGTGAGGTCGGAAACACGCATCCCGGGCGCGACTTGGGTTTGGCACCCGCGTCGACGGGTCGGCAGCAACGCCTCGGCCGTCGCGATGCTCATTTCGCAGTTGCCGCACTCGTTGCTCCAGCAAAACCTCCCCAACACAGGAACGTCCTCTCTGACTATATATTGGATGCAGGCGAGCAGCACCTCATCGTTGGGAACCTCGAACGAGGTGCCTTCGATCTCAATGGATACGAGATCGGCGGAGCTCAATAGATACTAGCCGGTAGGCCGTGCGTGCGAATGCGTCAGACTTGGAACGACTCGCCGCAGCCGCATGAGCCGGTGGAGTTCGGATTGTTGAAGCGAAAGCCGGAGCCCATGATGTCTTCTACGTAATCGATCTCGGTACCATCGAGGTAAAGATGGCTTCGCGAGTCGATGAAGAGCTTGACTCCCTCGTGCTCGAAAACTTCGTCGCCTTCCGCGGCAGCGTCGTCGAGCGCGAGCTGATACTGAAAACCGGAGCAGCCACCGCCCTGTACCTTGACGCGAAGCCCTGCGTTCGGGCGTCCGTTCTGAGTCAGGAACTCTTGTACTTTGGTGGCGGCCAGTGATGTCATGGTAAGCATGTTTTTCTCCTAACTCCTTCATCCAAGCAAGCTACAGAAATCTGACCAAAACGCTCGGATATTGGGAGTATAGCCTCGCCCCTCGAAAGCTGTCAAACTTGGGGACGCGGGCTGAAGAGCCCGGCGGGCGCGGGGTTGACAGTGCTCTTACACGCTGCCTACGATGATTTTCCTGCACCAGCCATGCACCCGTCCTTATGAAAGCGCACCGCCCTTGCCGAGCCTTCGATGACTGAGCACCGCGTCGGTTCGATGTCAGAGCTCGCGGAGAATGTGGGCATCGCCGTGGACATCGGCGACAAGCGCATCGCGATTTTCCGGCGGGGCGAGGACGTCTTCGCTATCGACGAGACGTGCCCCCATCGCGGTGCACCGCTCCACCAAGGTACGGTGCTGGACGGCATCGTGATCTGCCCGTGGCACCAGTGGCAGTTCGATCTGCGCACCGGATGCTCTCCGGTGAATCCACTCTCTCGGGTCGAGACCTATGCGGTTCGGATCGAAGACGGCGTCATCTTCGTCGAAATGGGAGAACGGTGATGACAGAGCCGCGTCCGGTCGTTCGTCCGCTATAGCCTTCGCTCGTCGACGGTCGACGGTCGGCGGGCGCCTTAGCCTTCGCTCGCGGCGGCCAAGCTCTTGCGAACCGCCTCCAACGTTCGATCGATGTCGTGGTTGTCGTGAGCAAGGGAGACGAAGAGCGCTTCGAACTGAGAGGGCGGTAAGTGGATCCCGTTGTGGAGCATTGCGCGAAAAAATCTTGCGTGGCGCTTTCGATCGGAAGCCGTGGCGGAGTCGAAATCCGTCACTGGCCGCTCCGTGAAGAACAAGGTCAGCATCGAACCGACCCGATTGATGGTGAGCGGCGCGTCGGTCTCGGAGAGAATCTCTGCGAGGCCGTCCTCTAGACGCGCCGCGCGTTCTTCCAATCGCTCCCAGCCGTTGGTCTCCTCCAGAACCTCGATTTGAGCCAGTCCGGCGGCCATTGCCAAAGGGTTCCCCGAAAGCGTTCCTGCTTGGTACACGGGTCCAGCCGGCGCTACTTGCTCCATGAGCGAGGCCTTTCCGCCATACGCGCCGACCGGAAGTCCGCCGCCGATGACTTTTCCGAGGGTCGTCAGATCGGGCTGGATGCCATAGAGCTCTTGCGCCCCACCGGGACCGAGCCTGAATCCGGTCATGACCTCGTCGAATATCAACACGCTCCCATGCTGAGAGGTGAGCTCGCGCAGGCCTCGTAGAAAACCCGGCGCCGGCGCGACGACACCCATATTGCCCGCGACGGGCTCGATGATGATGGCCGCGATCTGCTCCGGCTCTTGGTCGAACAAAGTACGCACGGAGTCGAGGTCGTTGAAGCGTGCGACCCGCGTCAAGGAGGCGAGAGATGCCGGGACGCCCGGGCTGTCGGGGATCCCGAGAGTCAGTGCTCCCGAGCCCGCCTTGATGAGAAAGGAGTCTCCATGCCCGTGGTAGCACCCCTCGAACTTGACGATCTGATCACGGCCGGTGGCCGCGCGCGCGAGCCGAACGGCGGACATGGTGGCTTCCGTCCCTGAATTGACCATGCGCACTTTCTCGACCGAAGGCACCAGCGCGACGACCTTCTTTGCCATTTCGATCTCGACGGCGGTCGGCACGCCGAAAGCGAGACCGCGACTCGCAGCGGCGCGCACCGCGTCGACGACGCTCGGATGAGCGTGACCCAAGATGAGCGGGCCGTAAGCTCCGATGTAGTCGATGTAGTCTTGACCGTCCGCATCGGTGATGCGACACCCTCTCGCCTCCACCGCGAAGCGAGGGGACATGTCGATCCCGCGAAACGCCCGCACCGGAGAATTGACCCCGCCTGGCATGTAAGCTTTCGCGCTTTCGAACAGCTCGTCGTTTCGACTCATCGTGAGGGCTCTCCTTCGCTGAAGTACTTCGCAATCGCCTCGACGAGGCCTTC
>JAJCXL010000504.1 GCA_029263435.1 Acidobacteriota bacterium
CGAACGGCGAACCAACGAGCCAACACCCGGGAGACGTTTCCGTCCAAGATCGGAGCTCTCTTCCCCATCGCGATCGAGACAATCGCACCGGCCGTGTAGCGCCCCACTCCCGGAAGAGCCATCCATCCTTCCACATCCAACGGAAACACTCCCTGGTGGTCCATGACCAAGCTCCTGGCCCCGGTGTAGAGAGCTCTCGCCCGTCGGTAGTAGCCGAGTCCCGACCACGCCGCCAGTACATCCTGCTCGCTGGCCGCTGCGAGGGCGAAGACGTCGGGAAAACGCTCCACGAATCGCTCGAAATATGGGATGACCGTGGCCACTTGGGTTTGTTGGAGCATGAGCTCCGAGACCCAGATCCGATAGGCCGACGGCTCCGAGCGCCACGGGAGCACCCGCCGGTGACGCCGGTACCAGGCGAGGAGCCTCGTTTGGGGCGCTGCCATCCGGCCCATCCTAACAAAGCGAACCGTCCCCGAGCCGCGCTTGCATTGTTTCGTTGCCCGGAGCTATTCTGGACCCGCAACATGAGCCAAGTCGCACTGAATGAGCGCTACGTCGATTTGGGCGTAAAAGCGATCGACGAGAACAATCTCGAAAAAGCGCTGAGACACCTGAATCGTGCGCTGACACTGAACTCATCGAGCTACCTCGCCTACTACAACCGTGGGGTCGTCTACGACCTCCAGGACCGATTGAAAGAGGCGTTAGACGATTACGATCGAGCGCTCGCGATCCAACCCAATCACCTCGCGTCGCTACATAATCGCGCCGTCATCCTCCGAGAGCTCGGGCGGCCCGAGGAAGCGCTCACCGGCTTCGACGAAGTCCTCCGCTTCGAGCCCGACAGCAGCGACGTCTTGTACAACCGCGGCGCTGCGCTCTCGGATCTCAAACGATGGCCCGAGGCCATTGCTCACTATGACCGAGCTATCCGAGCCGCGCCGGAACGTATCGATGCGCGCGTCGCCAAAGGCAACACTTATCTGGAACTTGGTGAGGTCGAGCGCGCTCTCGCGGTCGCGGACGAGATTCTCACCGTCGAGCACGGGTCCGTCGAAGGACACGTCCTCAAAGGTCTCGCGCATTTCGACGCCGGCGGGGCCGAGGCAGCAGTGGCGGAGTTTGCTCTAGCGCTCGAAACCACACCGGATGATCACGGGGCTCTGCTCCACCGAGGAATCGTCTTGCTCCAGCTCGGTCGAAACCAAGAAGCCCTCGCGGACTTGAAACACGCTCTCAAGAATCATCCCGATTGCGACGAGGCGTTCTACCATCTGGCCATCGCTCACGCGCAGCTCGGCGACCGAGACGCTGCCATCGACGCCTTGCAAACAGCCATAGACATCGACCCTCCCCGCCAAGCGGAGGCCCAGAAGGCGGCAGAGTTCGAGCCGCTTCGCTCGGAGCCTCGCTTCAAAGCAGTGGTGACGAGCCGTGGAAGAAACCAAAGAAGTTGAGCCGCAAGCTCAGCGACTAGCTCCACCCGACGATCCGGATCGGCTCGTGCGCACTTGCCCGAACTGCTCGATGAAACTGGTGGAGAGCCGCTGCAAGCTGTCGTGCCCGCGCTGCCACTACTACATGAGCTGTTCGGACTACTACTAATCAGAGACTTTCCAAGAGCTGCTTGACGAGCACTTGGTAGTATCCGACGGCAGCCTTCGCTTCTTCCTTGCCGAGTTTTTCCCCACTCGTATGCGCGTCGTGAATCGATCCCGGCCCGAGCAATAGGGGCTTTCCGAACGCGTGAAGCGCGGGGATGTCCGTGCCGAAAGATACCGGCGCCAACTCGAAGCCGGTCACTGTCTCGCAGTGAACCGCGTCGGACTCCGAGATCACCTCGTAGCTCAATTTCGGGTGGCTGGCGAGCACTGCGTCGACCTCGGCGCGAACCGCAGCTGAAGGACCTACCACGCGCACAAAGACATCGGCCGACGCATCGGGTGCGAAAACGTTCGCTGCGAGGCCGCCTCGAATAGTGCCGACATTGATGGTGGCCGGGCCAAGCTCTTCGTCGCGGCCGAAATCCACCAAGCGCAGTGCTTCGAGTCCGTCGAGGAGCCTTTCGATCGCGGAGTCACCGAGCTCCGGATAGGCCGAATGGGCCGCTTTTCCCACCGCGCTGAGCCGGAACTTGAATCCGCCTTTGTGCCCCGTCGCCATCTTGTTGCGAGTGGGCTCGCCGACGATCACATAGCGTGAATCGGAGCCCAGCGCGTTCGCTTGAATCGCGCCGGCGCTGTCGACTTCCTCTCCCACGACGAAGAGCAGGCCGACATCGTCGAGCCCGTCCGCATGCATCGCCTCGGTGGCAGTGACCATCGTGGCGAGGATTCCCTTTGCGTCGCAAGAGCCCCGGCCGTAGATATAGTCCTCGTCCTCAGAGCTTCCGTAAAACGGGGGAACGGTGTCGATGTGGGTACAAAAGAAAACTCGCGGCGAGCGGCCCGGATAGACCGCATGCACGTTGAACCGGTCCTTCGCGACTTCTTGAAGAGTGACCTCGAGACCTCTCGCGGTTAAATCCGATTCGAGGAACCGACCGACGTCGCCTTCTTCGCCGGAGGTCGAAGGGATGTCGATGAGCTTTCGAATGTATGCGAAGAGCGGATCCACTCTCAACCTTTCGCCGACATCTTGGAAGCGAGCATGATGGTTCGGCCTTCTGGGTCGGTGGTCGTGAGCACCCGGAAACCCCACGGCATCTCCTCCGGGGGTCCCATGAACGCAACCCCCTTCTCGCTCAAATGTCTATAGGCGTCATCCACGTCGCGCACGACGAAATATAGCGTCGGCTCTCGCGGGATCGGGCGTTCTCCCCGC
>JAJCXL010000505.1 GCA_029263435.1 Acidobacteriota bacterium
CCATCGCGAATCGGCGGATGACTTGAACGTGGGAGTGGCCCCCGCCGACGAGTACGAGCTCTGTGGTGCTCCGAGTAGAGGGTGTCACTGACAAGGCGGGCCATTGTACAACGCGTGTCAGGACGTTCAGCGGCGGACGCCCCTGTTCGACTCCGGACGGCGTCTCGGCAGAGAGACCTGCGCTAAACTATTGACCGGTTTGAGCATAGAGATGCGCCGTCGCTGGCATGCGCCTTGCTTTTCCTAGTTCTTCATGTGGCAAGACTTTCGTTTCGCGTGGCGCTCGCTCGCCAACAACCCCGGATTCGCCGCCGCCGCTCTCGCAACTCTTTCATTGGGCATCGGCGCCTCGACCGTCGCGTTCACATTCGTCAACGCGCTCTTGTTGCGTCCGCTTCCCTTCGGGGAAGCCACGCCACGCATCGTCTCTCTTCATGCGACCCATCCCACTCAGTTTCCGGAAGACTGGGACGACGCGGGGGTCTCGTATCTCGACCTCATGGACGTCGAGCGCGAGGCGAAGACGCTCGAAGCGGTCGCCGGTCTGTGGGAGATAAACGTTACCCTCTACGGTGAAGAAACCGTCCGCGTGTCCGGCGCGACCATCACCCCCAATTTGTTCGATTTTTTGGGTGCGACGCCGGCCCTCGGCCGCAACTTTCGCCCGGAGGATGGCGCTCGGATCGGTTTCGAGACAGCGGCCATCCTCAGTGATGGGCTGTGGCGAGCCCGCTACGGCGCGGACCCGAACATCGTCGGGCGCGCGATCGTCGTCAACGAGCGAGAGCTCGAGGTGGTAGGCGTCATGCCCGAAGGGTTCCGCTATCCCGAGACCAAGGATCTGTGGGTCGCCTACGATCCCGGGGAAGACACCAACCGCCAAGCCCGCGGGATGCTGGCGGTAGGCCGGCTCGCGAAAGGCGCCACGTTGTCCGATGCGAGGCTCGAGCTGTCTCTCATCGCGGAGCGACTCGAAGAGCGTTTTCCGGAATCGAACCGAGGGTGGAGCCTCCACGTGCTGCCTTACCGCGACCTCGTCGTCAAACGCAACATCCGGATCATCGCGCCCACGATGCTGGCCGCGGTCGCGCTGGTGCTTCTCGTCGGTTGCGCGAACCTCGCGAGCTTACTCCTCGCCCGCGGAGCCGCTCGTCAGCGAGAGCTGGCGGTGCGCTCCGCGATGGGCGCGAGCCGCAAGCGTTTGATTCGTGAAATGCTGGTCGAGTCGCTCTTGCTCGGGGTCTTGGGCGGGTTGCTCGGCACGCTGATCGCTATGTGGGGACTCGACGCCCTCGTGGCTTCCTTTCCCGAAGAGCTTCCCTACTGGCTACGTTTCGACCTGGACGGGAGAGTCGCTGCTTTCATCATGGGCCTTTCCTTGCTCACGAGCGTCGCGTTCGGGTTGCTGCCCGCATGGCGCGCATCGAGCGTCGGGATTACCGCCGCGCTGGGAAGTAGCCGAGACCCGTCGGCCACCAAGCAGGCTTCGTCGCTCCAAGGCGCGCTCATCATCGGCCAGATCGCCGTGAGCGTCGCACTTCTCGCGGGCGCCGCGCTCATGTATCAGAACTTCCTCAACTTGCGCTCCGCCGATTCGGGATTCGACGACGAGAAGCTGTTGACCATGAGGGTCTACCTCGCCGGCGACGCCTACGATCCCGTCCCGGCGAAGACCGAATTTTTTCGTGCCTTGGTCGATACCCTGCGGGCGCTGCCGGGGGTCGCCAATGCGAGCGTGACGACCTCGGTTCCCACGGACGACGGCGGCGCGGCGGCGAGAGTGGTGACACGCGAGCACCCCGTCGTCGACGGCACCGAGATCGGGGTCAGCGTGGTCGCGTCCACGGCGGGTTTTTTCGACACCATGGGCGTCGAGCTCGTCGAAGGACGCGGCCTGGTCGATACCGACTTGTCCCCGGACGCGGCGCCGGTCGCGATCGTCAATGCAAGCCTCGCGCGCAAGCTCTGGCCCGACCGTTCGGAGCACGTGGGGCAAGAGCTCGGTCTCGTCACGAGGCGGGGCGTGCAGTGGCTAAGGATCATCGGCGTGGCTCCTCACATTCAGTACGAGGAGTTCGGTGAAGAGACGGCCCAGTCGAAGCTCAACGTTTTCGTCCCTTACCCAGTGGTTCCCTCTCGCCCCATGGCCGTGCTCGTTCGCGCCGAAAACGATCCGGAGGCGCTGGCCCGTCCGGTGAGAGACGCGCTTAGAAGCTTCGCCCCCGGTCTTCCGATCTACCTCATGCGGACGATGGGTGAGGTGCGCTACATGACGACGTGGGAGCAGCGTCTGTTCGGCCAGATGTTCAACGCTTTCGCGGTCTCCGCCGTCCTGCTCGCATGCCTTGGCATCTACGGCCTGGTCGCCTATCGAGTGAGCCGGCGCCGCCGAGAGCTAGGCATCCGTCTCGCGCTGGGGGCCTCCAGAAACCATGTGATGGATCTGCTCCTGCGTCACAGCATCGCTCTATGTGGGGCCGGACTCGCGATCGGGTTTCTGCTGTCACTCGGGGTGAGCCGCGTCCTCGAAAGCGTGATCTACGGCCAGCACTCGGGCAGCGCATCCCTTTTCGCGGGGATCGCCGTCATTCTCCTTGTCCCCGTCGCCGTCGCGACTTACGTTCCGGCACGTCGGGCCGCGCGCATCGACCCGTCCGAGGCTCTACGCCAAGAGTAGTGCTCTCCACCTCGGTGTAAACTTACGTTCGATGCCGAGCGAAGCTGGAGCTGCAATCCCATATTCTCAGCTCGAGACGATTTTTCTCGATGTGGGAAACACTCTCGTATCGATGGACTATCACTGGATCCGTCGCGAGCTCGCCGAGCTCGGAATCGCCGCCGAGCTTTCCGCGGTGATGCGAGCGGAAGCGATGGCGAGACCGGTCGTCTCTCGAGCAGTGTCCGGTGAAGCCTCTACCGAAGGACGGACTATCTTCTCGATCTACATGCGATCGTTGATCGACAATCTCCACGGGGTTGCGGATGACAACGCGGCTCATGCCGAGGCCCTGGTGGAGTCCCTGCGAGGGCCGGGACGGGAGCGACTGTGGAGCTATGTGCTTCCCGGGGTGCCCGAAGCTCTCGCGGAGTTGAACGCGCTCGGGCTGAGTCTCTCGGTCGTGAGCAACTCGGACGGCACCGTCGAGCAAGTGCTCACGAGCCAGGGGTTACGTCATCATCTCTCCCACGTCTTCGACTCACATCTCGTCGGATTCGAAAAACCCGACCCCAGGTTCTTTCTCCACGCGTTGGAGCAATCGGGCGCCCGTCCCGAGACGACCCTGCACGTCGGTGATCTCTACGCGGCGGATATCATCGGAGGCCGGGCAGCGGGGATCCATACCGCGCTCGTCGACCCCTATGGAGACTGGGAAGATGCCGATTGTGCGCGTTTCGTCGGGGTCAAGGAACTGGCGGAAACGATTCGTGCTAACGTGGAAATATGATGCCCGCTCGATGCCTCATCCTAGCTAGTCTCGTCGTGACTGGACTCCTCGAGCCCTCGAGCGGCTGGTCGCAGCCGACGCCGTCCGTCTACGTCACGTTCGACGACGGCGAAGAGCTCACGTCTTCCAAAAGGAAAGAGCTCGCGGACTCCGCGCGAGACGTGAGGGAACAGCTCCTCAAACGACCGGGAATCAAGCGCGCCGAGGGGAGAAAAGACGCGGACGTGCTCGTCACCATCCTCGATCGCCGGATGGAAGTGAACCCGACCGGTAAGAATGATTGGGGCGGCGCGCTGTCCCAAACTCATTATCAGAGCCGCCACATCGTTTTCTTCCGATTCGAATCGGTCCACACGAGTGAGGAGTCCGAGATCGCGCTGGCAGGTGCTTTCGTCACGTGGAAGCGCGTCGCCGGCGTCCTCGCCAAAGACGCGGAAGAGTGGGCGATACAAAACCGCTAACTCGCAACGACGGACGCTCCGGCACTTTTCGAGACCCTCCTAGGCGCAAACGAGACAACGCCCGAGGCGAAAGATCTCTTCGCCCCGGGCGCTATCGCGTCGCTCCGTGCTCCCCTTTTGGACTAGTTTTCTACGGGCACCGCTACCCGCTCGATTTGGATGCGCGCGACCGGATTGCGGAAGTCACGCCGTGCAGGCTCTAGATCCCCGATGCCGTGAATCCCGTTATGCACGTGCACGAAGCCCTCACCGTCCAGACCGCCATTGCCTTCGCAAAACGGGCCCGGGATCGAGCTGCACTGCTCGTCGTTGAGCTCGCTCCCCGCATCGTAGGCAGGAGAGACTCTCACCCGCTGATTGCGTCGAAGAGGCACCCGCGAGCCATTGAGCGCGAAAAAGGCGTCATTCGTATCGACGAGCATGCCGCCTACGCTCAACCGCGTGTGAGGACCACCACCTCTCAGGTGCATGACCACAGACTCGCCGGGGCCCAGGGGACGCTCGGTAACGGCGACGTCCCGCACGCCGTCTTGCCCCGCGAAGAATCTGGCGAGCGGCGCCGGATTTCCGTGCTCCGCAAGCGCTACGAGCGGTCTCGGCGCGGGCGCGCCCAGCTCGAAGTAACGAATGCCGCCGCGATGGGTCGCGAGCGCGATCCGGGAGAACGGTTGGCCCTTCGTCAGATTGGTGATCCGGACGCGGAACACGATGTGCTCCACGTCCATCTCTTCAGCGACGACGTTCGGGTCTTCATCCGCGAGGAGGGCTCCGCCGGCGAGCCCGATGCTCAAAAGAGCGAACAGAGTGGTCGAGAGAAAAAACTTCCGCTTCATTACTGACTCCTTCTATTGGGATGTTTTACGTTTCGAAGTCGGTCCCGCGGAAACCGATGTCGTCTTATACCCATGTCAGACTGGAGAGCCATCGAATCGGTTTAAGTCTTTCTTCGAACTTTTATTTTGCCTACAACGTAGTCATAATCGAGCGATGACGAGCCTAGGTGAGTTGGAACAGATGGTGCTCTTGGCGGCGCTACGACTCGACGGCAAGGCCTACGCGGTCTCGATTCGAGATGAGCTCACCGAACAAACCGGCCGCTCGCCGAGTCGCGGGGCGTTGTACACGGTGCTGGAGCGTCTGGAGTCCAAGGGCTATCTGAGCTCTCGCATGGGAGACCCGACCCCGGAGCGCGGGGGCCGCTCGAAAAGGTATTACCGAGTCACGAGCTCGGGTATCCGCGTCCTCAAGACCTCGAAGCAGGCGATGCACCGGCTTTGGCAAGGCCTGGACTCGATCCTGGATAAAAATCCGTGAGACTCGAATCACCGCCACGCAGGGCCGAAGCGCTCCTGTCCTTGTTCGTACCGGCAGGCGATCGCGGAGACGCCGTCCTGGGAGATTTGAGCGAAGAGTTCCAGCAGCTTGCACGATCCTCGCCCCGACGGGCAAAGCTTTGGTACTGGGGTCAAAGCGTCTGGTTGGCCGCGCGCTTCGCGCTCCATTCGCCTAGAAGGTCGAGCCCCAAGAGGCGAGCTCGCACACAAGGAGACGAGATGATGAGCAGCATCTTCGCGGACATCAAACAGGCGCTTCGAGGCATCCGTCAACATCGTGGATTCTCGATCGTC
>JAJCXL010000506.1 GCA_029263435.1 Acidobacteriota bacterium
CCATCACCAAGTCCGCCAGCACGCGTCCGGAGAGCGTCGCCAAGGACACGCCCATGCCGGAATATCCCAGGGCAGCTGAAATCGGACCCTCTCTACCGATCCAGGGTCTCCGGCTCCACGTAATGGCCACCGGACCGCACCAACGGTGTGTAATCGCAACATCCTTCAAGGAGGGGAAGGTCTCGATGAGCTGCTGATGTAGCGTTTCGTAGACATCCATGAGCGAGCCCGTCGCCTGTAAACCGAAGCGGTACCGGACCCGACCTCCGAAGAGCACCCGGTTGCCGGTCAGGCGAACGTAATTGTGAAGTCGTCGTTTGTCGGAATATCCCTGTCGCCCCTGCCATCCAATGGTTTTCCAGTGCTCCGCGCTCAATGGCTCCGTCAGAATGATGAAGGAGAACAACGACACCGCTCTCGGCCTCACGGAGGCCAACCCTTTCGTAGGGAGATAGGCATTCAGCCCGACCACGGCTTGATCCGCCTTCAAGCTTCCACGCGCTGTGCGCAGCTCGACGCCTCCGGCCGCCCTTCTCATCGTTTCGACGGGGCTGTTCTCAAAAATCTTGACGCCGCGTCGGAGTGCCGCGGTTTTTAGGCCGAAGACGTACTTCCCCGGATGGAGTATCGCCGCTTTGGGATAGTGGAGCGCTCCCAGAAAACGATCGCTCCGGATGGCTCCTCGCATCGCCTCGAGGTCCTCTATCTGGAGCTCGATGCCAAACCTCTCGCAGCGTGCTTGCTTTTCCTCGTTCTCGCGCAGGTGTCTCTGATGAAGCGCGATGTCGAGATAGCCGGTGCGCTCGAGCTCGCAATCGAACCCTTCCTCGCTGGAGAGCTCCTCGATGAAATCGACGGAGGCTACCGTTTGGTCGTAGGTGAAACGAACCGCTGGAGCTCCTCTCGCGTCGACACGGTCGAGATGTGGCTGGTGCAGCACCATCCCTCCGTTTCTTCCCGAGGAGCCGAAGCCCACATAGTTGCCCTCTACGACGGCTACATCGAGGGACGGATCGCGCTTCTTTAGCAGATAGGCCGTGACGAGGCTCGTATAGCCGCCGCCAACGCAGATGACGTCAGCCCGGTGCTCTCCTTTCAGAGACTCGAGCGGTTCTCCGCGCTCGATGGCCTCGAGCCAGAAACTCTCGTTGGGTACCGCCTGCATGGCGTACTATTAACACGCTCCAGCGAGAAAGCGAGCGTGGTTAGACTCCTGCGCTCATCTCTCTCGGAGCCAAGGTTTGCCAAGTTTTGTGGAGGGTACGTCTTTGAAGAGCGGACAGGCGCGCTGCTGGGTGGTGCTGGCTTGCGCCGTGTTTCTTACAATCGGCTGTGAGCGCTCCGAAGTGCTTCGTGCCTCCCACCAATGGCCCGATGGGGACGTGCGAGGAGAGCTCCTCGAGATCATTCGCGCCGAGCTAGAAGCGTCCGATTCGGGGCTCGAGATGCGCATCTATCCGGGGCAGTCCTTGTTCGGCGCCACCGAGCAGTGGGCGGCGATGACGCGTGGCCGTCTCGATATCTCAGTCTTTCCGTTGGCCTATGCGGCGGGGCGCCATCCGGCGTTCAACATCACCTTGATGCCCGGTTTGGTGAAGAACCATGCGCACGCGGCGCGCGTGAACGCCTCTCCCTACATGGATACGATCCGTCGCCAGATCGAAGCGCAAGGTGTCGTCGTGCTCGCGGATGCGTGGCTCGCCGGCGGGCTCGCGTCGAAACGGAGCTGCATCCTGAACCCCGAGGACGTGCGGGGGCAGACGATGCGCGGGGCGGGAAAGGCGTTCGAGCAAATGCTGTTGGGGGCGGGTGCTTCGATCACGTCCATGCCGAGCTCCGAGATTTACACCGCGATGCAGACCGGCGTGCTCGATGCAACGATCACGAGCAGCATCAGCTTCGTCTCGTTTAGACTCTACGAGCAAGTTACCTGTCTGACCGCCCCGGGAGAGACGGCGCTGTGGTTCATGTATCAGCCCATCTTGATGGCGAAGAGCCGCTTCGACGAGCTCTCCGAGCGCGAGAAAGACGCATTGCTGCAGGCTTCGAAGAAGGCGGAGGCGTTCTTCGCTCAGCAGGCCAAACAGCTCGATCGAAGCGCGGAGGAAGCTTTCACGAAGGCCGGGGTCGAAGTCGTTCAGTTGAGCGAAGCACAGCTCGAGGCGTGGCAGGAGCTCGCTCGACAAACCTCTCACCGACTGTTTGCCGAACAGGTTGACGGGGGGCAGGCCTTACTCGACCAGGCGCTCGCGGTTGAATGATAGTGAGAGGCTCCCACTGACTGGCTTCGCTGGCCTGGTCCGAAAGCTCTCGGCCGCCGCGGGAATTGCGTCGGCCTGCATGATCGCCGTCTCGGTGCTGGTGGTCTGCCAGCTCGTCTTCATGCGCCATTTTCTCAACGCGCCCACGACGTGGCAGACGGAGCTCGTCACCTATCTCCTCGTCAGCGCGACGCTCATCGGTAGTCCCTACGTCTTGATGATTGGCGGACACGTGAGCGTCGATCTCTTGCCGCACTATCTCGACGAGCGTGGCCGGCGTCGGCTCTCATTCGTCACGTCCGGGATGGGATTTTTCTTTTGCGTGGTCTTGCTGTTCTCCGGAATCGAGCTGTGGCACGACGCGTGGGTGGGAGAGTGGCTGTCGGAGACGGTGTGGGCGGTGCCGCTTTGGATCCCGTACAGCGCGCTTCCGATTGGCTTCGGGTTGCTACTCCTCCAATATTTGGCAAACGTGACGGTCGTGCTCGCGGAGACGAAAGACTCATGAGCCCGCTGATTCTTGGTGTCGTCATCGCGGTCGTGACGACGCTGGTGCTCCTTTCGGGGGTGCCCGTTGCCGTCGGGCTCGGTGCGGTCGCGATGTTCTTCCTGCTGATTGTCGACGGCCCTGACAGCCTGCGATTCATGGCAGAGCTTTTTTTCGGCTCGCTCGACGATTTCACGCTTCTCGCCATCCCGATGTTCATCGTGATGGGAGCGGCGGTGGCCGCCTCTCCAGCAGGGCGGGATCTTTATGACGCACTCGACCGTTGGCTCTACCACGTTCCCGGCGGGCTGGTGATCTCGAACCTCGGCGGCTGCGCTCTGTTCTCGGCTCTGTCCGGCTCGTCGCCGGCGACCTGCGCGGCCATCGGAAAAATGGGAATTCCCGCCATGCGGGAGCGCGGCTATAGCGATCGGCTCGCGGCGGGATCCATCGCGGCCGGCGGCACCCTCGGGATCTTGATCCCACCGAGCGTCACGATGATCGTCTACGGCATCGCAACCGAGACGTCGATAGGAAGGTTGTTTCTCGCCGGCGTCCTCCCCGGATTGATGCTGACCTCGCTGTTCATGGCGTGGGCGCTTTTCTCGACGTGGCGCTACGGAGGAGGCAAACCGGTACGAGCGACGCCCTATTCCTTACGGGAGAAGCTCTCGGCCCTTCCGAAAGTGCTGCCATTCCTCCTCATCATCGCAGGCGTCGTTTACGTACTCTACGGCGGTGTCGCCACACCGTCGGAGACGGCGGGCGTCGGCGCTTTTCTCGTCATCCTTCTCGTGATGGTGATCTATCGAATCTGGCGGCCGAGTGCGCTTTGGAGCGTGATGAAAGACTCGACGCGAGAATCCGTGATGATCCTGTTCATCATCGCGGCGTCGGGGCTCTTCAGCTACATGCTGTCGAGCCTCTACGTCACCCAGTCGCTGGCAGAGTGGATTGTCGCGCTCGATGCGAACCGCTGGACATTGATGTTTCTCATCAACATCTTCTTGCTGATCTCGGGCTTTTTTCTCCCACCCGTCGCGGTGATCTTGATGGCGGCTCCGATCCTCCTACCGATCATCAGCGCGGCGGGCTTCGACCCCTACTGGTTCGCGGTAGTGCTCACGGTCAACATGGAGATTGGGCTTATCACCCCGCCCGTGGGGCTCAACTTGTACGTGCTCAATGGGATCGTGCCGGATATCAGCTTGCCGGATATTCTGCGAGGTGCGCTCCCGTTCATGCTCTGCATGGTGCTCGGGATCGTGCTCCTTTGCATCTTTCCGGAGCTCGCGACGTGGCTTCCGACCTACCTCATGGGAGAGGCGTCTTAGAACCGCTGGACTGCTAGCATTCGATCTCGTCGCGGAAAAAAAAAGGGGTCAGACCCTTTATTCGCGACGCAGGAAATGGTTCAAGTCGTTGATGGCGCAACGATTATCGATGCCGAGCTGAGTCGCAAGAAAGGGGTCTGACCCCTTTTCGTTGCCCGCCTAGCTGACGATTTCGCGAATCGCGCGATAGGCCTGGTCGATGGCCGCATCGGTATACGCGTAGGCTTGGGCGTCGGAGTTCGCGATGTGAATCCGTCCGAACGGGCGGCGTGCGATCTCACAAGGAGCTTCTCCCGGGCCGAAGGCGGGGTCCCACAATGAGTTGTACTCATACGCGTAGCCGTGTGGCCAGCGATTGACCGTCATCCCGAGGATGTCTCGACCGGGGTCGAAGCCGCCGCCTGCGAGCGCCCGTCCGAGCTGGTCACGGGTTTGTCGCTCGAATGTCTCGAAGCTCGTGGACACCAAGTCGTAGCGTCCGGCAGCATGCTGCTCGCGAGAGCTGCCGCCCGGAGCGCACGGCGTCCTCGTGAGGTGCAACACGATCGGCTCTTCTGGAGTGCGCGAGTGGGTATAGCTTCCGAGGCTCACGGGAAAGTCGAGGCTGACGCCGGTGTTGTATCCACCGGGAGCGTAGATGCTGCTGACACCAAGCTTGTCGAAGGACGTCCAGTCGCGGATGAGAACGTTGGTATAGACCAGAGGCACTTTGGGTCCGTAGACGAGCGCGTCTTTTTGCGCTTTCGGCAGCTCCGGGCACAAGGCCGGGATGACGGCATGCCAGCAGGCCATCACGACGTGCTGGCCGGAGACGTCATGAGCTTGTCCGTCTTTGACGTAGGTGACGCGCACATGGCCCGATTCTTCCTGGACTCTCACTGCGGTGCTTCCGAGTCGGAGACGGGTGCTCGCCCCTTTGCGGTCCAGGGCGTCATAGTCGAGCCTGGACGTGACGCTATCCTCCATCGTGTGACCCGGCAGCGCGTTTGGAAGGAGCTTGCGCACGAGCAGGCGGGCGACGGAGGCGTTGCCGTCAGGGAAGTGGAAGATATAGGGCTCACTCGGCTTCGGTTTGGCGGTCGCACTCAAACCGGGCGCGTCGCCCTTCTTGAGGCTCAGCCCCTGAAACCCCGGATAGCCGAGCCCCCAGCAATCTAACGCCGGGACACCATCGATGCCCATGGCGAAGAGTCCATGTGGCCGGGTGTAGAGATATTTGATGACGTCTTCGTGCACTTTCGCATGCTCGCGAAGGTAGGTGAGATAGCTCGTCTTCGCGAGCTTTTCTTTTTTCTCCGTGTCGGAAAGACCCGGTAGATAATCGAGCTCCTCGTCGGAGAGTCGGACGAGGTCTTTGCGCGCTTCGGGAGACAGCGGTGTCTGAACGGCAAAGGCCTGAGTGCCGGCGCCTCGTTTCTGGACGACCAGCTTGTCTTCGCCGAACGTCTCACGGTCGAAGAACACGCCTCGCTCGAGCTTTCGTGAGCGATAGAGATCTCGGTCGAAGGCTTGGTAGAATTTTTCGGTGTGGATCCCGATATCCACCAGGAGCTGACTCGACTCTTCGCTGAAGCCCGAAGGCGTGTCGATCGACTGAGTCCCTCCGTAACCGATGAACGTGCGTCCTTCGTGAGTGAACTCGTTTCTCTTGGCGTGGCCCCCGAAGTCGTCGTGATTGTCGAGCACCAGGATTCGGGCGTCCGGTCCCGCCTGATCGCGAAAGAAGTGGGCCGCGCTCAGCCCGCTAATTCCACCGCCGACCACCACCAGGTCATAGCGTTCGTTCGTCGCGGTGCCCTCGAACGTGCGTCCGTCGCGAAGGGCGTGAGCCACCTCCCAGGAGCCATCGTGGCTGCCTCGCATACCGGTCAAGGCGGGTGGATAGGCCGATTCGGCCCCGAGCGCGACGTTGGGAAGCAGGCTTCCTGCGGCGACGATCCCGACTCCGTCGAGAAAGTCGCGCCGCGTGATGCGACGGTCCATCCCGAGCTCTTGGTCCCGACGTCGAGTCATATGAGTCCTCCTGGCTTCCTTCGAGGATCCTCGGACCCCCAACCTAGGCATGCTACACCTTCCACTTATAGGGGTACCAGTCGGGCATGGCTCGCACTTTGTAGTCGAGGTGGATGTGTTTCGTTTCCCTGAACCCTTCGAGTCCTTCCGCGCCGAGCTCCCGAGCGTTTCCGGACAGCCGCATGCCGCCGAAGGGGCCGGCATCGTTGTCGGTCAGCGGATCGTTGACCCAAAACGTCCCCGCTCGAATGTTGCTCGCGGCCGTCATCGCGTATTCGAGATTGTTCGTGTAGATGCTCGCGCCGAGTCCATAGCGCGACTGATTCGCGAGGCGGCACGCTTCGTCGATGTCTTTCACGGGCATCACGGGCGCGATAGGACCGAAGGTTTCTTCCGTGAACAGCTCCATTGTCGGAGAGACGTCCGTAAGGACGGTCGGCTCGTAGAAGTACCCCGCCGTGGGGCGCTCCGGTCGGCGGCCTCCCGTCGCGAGCTTGGCCCCCGCGCCTTCGGCCGCGGCGACCTTTTTCTCGGTCTTGTCTCTTTGCGCGGCGCTCACCATCGGCCCGAGATCGATATCGGGGCCCATGGGGTCTCCGATGCGAAGGGCTCTCGCGTTGTCCACGAGCTGTTCGACGAATGCTTCGTACACGTTCTCGAAGACGTAAAACCTTTCCGCAGAGGTGCACACTTGTCCCATGTTGAGAAACGTGGCGAACGCAGCCCCTTTCGCGGCAATGCTGACGTCGACGTCGTCGCAGACGATGAACGGATCGTTGCCACCGAGCTCGAGGTGAACTTTCTTGAGCGACTCCGCCGCCCGCATGGCGATGCGTCGTCCAGTGGCGACGCTTCCCGTAAACGCCACCACATCCACGTCGGGGTGAGAGACGAGCGCTTCGCCTGCCTCGTTGCCGTAACCGGTCACGAGGTTTACGACACCTTCCGGGAGAACGTCGAGCACGCCCCTCAGCATGAGCGTAGACAAAGGCGTGAGCTCCGACGGCTTGACGACGACGGTGTTTCCAGCCGCGAGCGCCGGAGCGAGCTTCCAGCACAACAACAAGAGGGGATAGTTCCACGGTACGATCGCGGCGACGACGCCATAGGGCTCTTTCACGACGAAGTTGAACTGGTGCTCACGTACCGGAGCTATCACCCGACCTCGCTCGTGCCGTCCGATCTCGGCGTAGTAGTCGAAGCAGCCTGCGCACCACTCGACCTCATCTCGGTTCTCCAGGAGCGGTTTGCCGCCTTCGAGCGTCATCATCCGCGCCAGCGACTCCGTGGACGCGCGCAAGTTTGCCGCGACCCGGTGCAAAAGCTCAGCGCGGTCGAGGCCCGGCAGACGCCACCACCTCTCGAAGGATCGCGCGCTCGATTGCACCGCGCGATCGACGTCGGCACCGGTTCCGCGCGGAACGTCGTCGATCCTCTCCTCTGTTGCGGGATTCTCGACCTCGATCGTAGCTCCGCCCGATGCCGCTACATCCTCTCCGCCAATCCACATCGTTTGCATGAGCGTCCTGTCTCCTTTGCGTCGCCGTGGTGCTATCATGGCGACGAGCACCCGAAAAAATAGCCCCCTAACTATGGATCAAAAGCGATGTTCTCGCCCCTTCGAGGGTGTGATTTTCGTCGTCTGTTTGCTCGCCTTATCGGGCGGAGGCTGCTCCCTCGATGACCCGAGTACGCCGTTCACGGGGACGTCGAGCGTCGCGACCTCGACCAATGGGACCGTGACCAACGGTGGCGCTGGAACTCCGACGCCGACGCCTCCTCCGCCTGCGAACCCTCCGAGCGCCCCCGCGCCGACGGGAGGCTCGGGCCAAGACGTCGTTTTCGATGCACTCACGAGCGGCATGTCGGTGGGCGAGGTCTCCGGGGGGCAGTTCTCGCGATCGGGTTGGCAAGTCACCCAACGGGGCAACTTCATCCGTTACCGGGTGCCGACGATCACGAGCGGCTATGTCGAGTGGGAGAACTTGAACTTGACCCGCACGAACCCCGCGCGCGACCTGTTCTCGTTGATGGGGATGTGGGACCCGACCAAAGGCGACTATCGCGAGAATCCGTTTCGGGTGCATATCCGCAAGCTCGACACTCAGGGGCACAATTCTCCCTATGTTCGGATGAGGTTCATCTCCGGGGGCGATCAAAACGACGTCGGCTGGGACTTTCTCGACTGGAATCCGAGCCAAGTCTATCGATGGCGCCTCGAGTGGGGACCGGGGGGTGGCGGAAACGAAGCGCGGGTGCTCCTGGACGACCGCGTCATCATCCGCACCGCCTACGGCCCTACCTACCGACCCGAGCAGCACTGGATTGAGCTCGGCATCGAAGAGCGTGCCGAAACGATCGTCGGCGTCGTGTTTAGAAACGTCCGCATCGGCCGCCGCTGACACCCGGCAACCCTGATCTACGGGCTCGGGATCAGAATGAGCTCGGTCTGGTGTGGGGTGAGGTACTCGGAGCCGTCTTCGGTCACGAGAACTTCCTCTTCTATGTTGATGATGTAGGCGCCGCCGAGCTCCGGCATCTTGCGCATGACGGACGGCTCGACCGCGAATATCTGGCCGGGCTCGAGCAACAGCTCCGCCGTGCTCCGACCGCGTGAACCGCGCTCGCCAAGTGACGGTCCGGCGCCGTGCACGACTCGCCCGACAGGATGCCCGGTCGAGTGGAAGAACTCCGGGTAGCCGGCTTCGGTCACGATCTCTCTCGCCACGCGGTCGACTTCCCAGCCGGCGATGCCGGGCTTCATCGCTCGCATGGCGGCGTGGTTCGCGCGCTCGAGCGTTTCGAACATCCGGGCGACCTCGGGCGGTGCTTCGCTCTCTCCCGGTTTGAGCAAATAGGCGGCGCGGATGACGTCGGTGGTATAGCCTTCGAACCCAACTCCGAAATCGACCCACAGGATATCGCCCGACTCGATCACGACGTCTTTGGCTGCCGCATGAGACAGGTCGCGAAACAGCCCGGAGTAAACACCCGGACAATGATCGCGATCCCATGCGAGCTCGGGGTAACCCCTGTGTCGCGCGAGCTCTTGAACGTAGTCGCGTAGCGCCTTTTGAGTCGTCACGCCCGGCTCGATGAACCCGCCCGTCAAGGCCTCCATAATAATCTCGTGCGTGTCGAGCGCCGCTCGACGATAGAGCTCGATCTCGGACGGAAGGCGCTTCGACCGAAAGCTCATGATGGTGGTCTCAGCGGAGGTCAGCCGGTCGGACCGATCTCCGAGCGCACGAAGCAACAGCGCGTGGGACGTCGCGCTCAGGCCGTCGGCAAGCCCGCTTCCTTCGGACATGTTGACGCCGATCCTCTCGGCGTCGAGCTCCGACAGGAGCGAAGCGAGTGCCTCTTCGAAGGGCCGGTCGCGCTCGAACGTCTCGGTCCGATCGTAGATGCCCGTATCTTTCAGCGGCACGACGTCGAGCGAAGAGACCAGCGCCCATCGCTCCGCTCGCTCGGAGCCGCGATCCCAGAAAACGAGGGCCCCGGTGCCGAGGTGAAACCCGAAATCCTCGGAGAGAGGGTCGAGATTGCCTTCCCGTGTGACAACGATCCAGGCATCGATGTTTCCCGCCCGCATCGAATCGAGAAGAAACTCGTCGACGCGCTCGAGCATTCTCGACTCCGCGGCCCCGGAGAGGACCGGCAGCAACAGTACGAAAAACCACGCCGACATCAAGGATCGCACGAGGTGGACTCTCCTCTCTTGTCGAGATCGACGCGCCTCAAGCTGTCCCCCCACTCTTCGGGGGCGGTAAGGACGAAGGCTCGATCGGGAAGCTCTCGATTGACGGTGATCCCGTCCGGCTTGACGTTCACGGTAATGGCGTAGTCGTCATAGGGTCGATCGATGCGGACTTGCGACGCGAAACGGTGCGCGGATGCTCCCAACGGCGCCAGATAATCGGAATAGCCGATATCGGCGAGAAGAGACCCGTCCTCGTCGTAGATTTGCTGACGGGACAGCTCGAGATCCTTCGTCCGATCGAACCAGAAGCGCGCCCGAGGTGCTGGGCGTCCGAGGCGAAGAACCGTCAGGACGTAATAGCTCTTTCGAACCATCTGATTTTTCTTCGCGCGCGGACGGAGATCGGCCTCTTCCACGCGTTCTTCCGTTAGAAACGTGACGGTGTGCGGCTCGTCGGTTGGGATGGGCTCGATCAGAAACGCGTCGTTGAAGTGCTGAGGGCGGATGTTGAGGAGCGGACCGGCCTTGCTGAGCTCGGGATCTTCGTCCAGCTGTTGTGCTTGCTCTCGATAGCGCTTCTGGTTCTGGCCCTCGATCATCGCTCGATATTCCGGCGGGTGAATCAAGAGCTGGAATCTCTCCCCGTCCGACGCCATGTCCGCGATATTGGCGCTCAAGATCGGTGCTTCGATATTGAGACGGATCCGGCGCGGGCGCGCCAAGAGCAAGCGACCCTGGGCGGTGCGAAACTGGCGGCCTTCGCCCGTTTCCGCCTCCTCGACTGTCTCGAACTGGAGGTCGACGCGCAACACGAGGGAATGAATTTCGTTCCAGGCGTTGACCTTTTCCACCAGCTCGTCGAGAGTCGCGGACGAGCTCGGCGCGAGAAACGG
>JAJCXL010000507.1 GCA_029263435.1 Acidobacteriota bacterium
ACGTGGCGCGAGATGGTCCTCGCCATCGATCGACTCGCGGGGACCGATCTTGCGTGACTGGCACGGCTACGTGCGTGAGCGCTTGCGCGCGCCCTCCTGGGATGCCCAGCTCGGAGCGCAGGTCGAAGACGATCTCGCCGACATGCTCGCGGAGTGCGAAGCGGAAGCTCTCGAGCAAGGGGCCGCTCCCGAGCTGGCACAACGACGAGCCGAGGAGCAGATTCCGGACTGGGTCGCGCTTCGCCGGTCGATCGAGCGCACCGAGGTGGAGCTCGGCACGACCCTCGCTTCGAGGTCGAGCACCGTCGCTACTTGGAGGACGAAAGCCATGACGGGCATAGCAAAAGACTTGCGCTCTTCGGTGCGCACTCTCGTGAAACACCCGGCCTTCTCTTTGGTCGTCATCGTGACGCTGGCTTTGGGGATCGGCGCGAATGCGGCGATCTTCAGTCTCGTCGATGCCGTTCTCCTTACGCCGCTTCCTTTCGAGCGATCCGAGGACATCGTCCAAGTGTTCAGTTCCCACGCGGCCATCGGAACGACCGGGGTCTCGACGGGAGACGTCGTGGAGTGGCGTCGGCAAAACGACGCGCTCGCCGGGGTGGGGGCTTGGTACGTGATGGGCCGCACTCTACAAGCCGAGGACGTCGTCGAGGTCGTCAACGTCGCGCAAGTCTCCGAGGACTTTTTCCCGGTCTTCGGAGTCGCACCCTTGCTCGGAAGTACGTTTACTCCCGAAGAGACGGCGCGAGCCACGTTCAACACTGCCGCGTCCGCGACGGGAACCGATCCGGTCTTGGTGCTGAGCTACCGAACCTGGCAGCAGCGTTACGGCGGAGATCCGGGTATTTTGGACCGTCCCATCCTCATGGACCGTCTGCAGTGGCGAGTCGCGGGGGTCATGCCCCCGGATTTCGCGATGCCGGGTCCCGATATCGAGCTTTGGATCCCGTGGAGCTTCGAAGGAAAGAGACCTCACGACCAGCGTTATCTCAGCGCGGTCGCGCGACTCGAGCCGGGCAGATCCCTTTCCCAGGCCGAAGAGAGCCTCAATGCCGTCGCGGCGCGCTTGGCGGAGGACTTTCCGGACTCGAACGAGGGTTGGGGCGTCTCGCTCGTGCCGCTGAGAGAACATCTCGTCGGAAATGTTCGTGCGATCGTCATGATCGTCTTCGGCGCGGTCGCGCTGGTGCTCCTGATGGCGTGCATCAACATCGCGTGCCTCTATCTCGTGCGGATCGGAGAGCGCCAGAAAGAGATCGTGCTGCGTCTTGCGTTGGGCGCTTCGCGGTTTCGTCTCGCGAGACAGTTCCTCTCCGAGAACCTCCTCCTTGCTGGATCGGGTGGCGCGCTGTCGATTCCCACCGCCCTCGCGGTGATGGCCCTCATGGGTGTCTCTCTACCTGAAGGAATCCCCGGTATCGAAGGCCTCGGTCTCAACTTCCGGGTCGTCGGCTATCAGATGCTGCTCTCCGTATTCGCGGTGATGTTCTTCGCGCTCGTGCCGGTGATTGCCGGCCCGCGCCTCGCTCTCGCCGCCTCGATGAAAGAAGCGAGTGGTCGGAGTGTGAGTGGTGCACACGGATGGGAGCGCCTCCGAAAATGGCTCGTGGCAGCGGAGCTCGGCATGGCGGTCGTACTTCTCGCCGCGGCAGGCCTGCTGGTGAAGAGCTTCGGTCAACTGATGGACGTCGATGTCGGCTTTCACCCCGAGAAGGTCGTCGTTCTTCCCATCACCCTCGACAACCGTGAATATGACAGCGGAGCGAAGACGCGGGCTTACTATCAACGGCTGACAAACGCGTTGGCCGACGTTCCCGGGGTCGTTTCCGTGGGCGGGGTGACCGCACTTCCGATGAGCCCGATCGGGCCGGATTTCGCTCGTCCCGTCTGGGCCGAGGGCGAGATGCCTTCCGCCGGCGGCTCGATGAGAGCGGACGTCCGGATGGCAACGCCCGGCTATTTCGAGACGCTCGGCATCACAGTCCTTCGCGGCCGCGGGTTCGAAACGAGCGATAACCCCGACGCGCCGCGGGTCGTCATGGTGAACCAAAGCTTGGCTCGGCAGGTATGGCCCGAAGAGAATCCGATAGGAAAACGTCTCGTCATCGACTACAGCACCGCCGGTACTTACCCCTACGAAGTCGTCGGCATGGTTGGCGATGTGAGATTTCACGGCATCCGAGACACTCCCCGGCCCGAGCTCTACCTTCCCCACGCGCAGCGGTCCTATTTGATCATGAACATCGCGGTGCGCACCGCGGGGGAGCCGGCGAGCCTCGTCTCCCATCTGCGCCAAACCGTGCTCGAGGTCGATCCACTCCAACCGGCCTACGGCGTCATCCCTCTCGCGAATCTCGTCTCCGCCTCCGTTCAGCGGGACCGCTTCGGCATGGTTCTCGTCGGAAGCTTCGGTGTTCTCGCGCTCGTCCTCGCGCTCCTGGGCATCTTCGGCGTGGTCTCTTACCACGTCAGCCAACGAACGCACGAGGTCGGCATTCGTAAGGCGCTCGGGGCCACCCGGAGAGAGCTGGTCGGAATGATCTTGTCCGCCGGGCTGCGGCTCACACTCGCCGGCGTTGCGATCGGGCTCGTGCTGGCTTTCGCCTCGACGAGACTCCTTGCCGAGCTCCTCTTCGGAGTGAGCCCCGTCGACCCGGTGACCTTCGCGGCGGTGAGTGTCATTCCAGCGGTGGGCGCGCTCTTCGCCTGCTACATCCCGGCGAGACGGGCGGCGCGGGTCGACCCGATCGTCGCTCTCCGACACGAATAGTTTCTCGTTAAGGTATTTAATGTTACCTTTTTGACGAGAAGTCTTGACACTCGCACACGCTTGTGACCACTCTGATGCGTTTGCACAAAACCCCAACAAGGAGAGATTTGGTGTTGAGACAACGTGTTTTAGCAGTAGCGGTTTGCGCGGCAGCTCTATCAATGGCGTCGGCCGCAACGGCGCAGGATTACAAAGTCGAAGTTGGTGGCTGGCTTGGCTATACCTTCAGCGAGGGGGTCCCCGTCGAGGAGGTCGAGATCGACGGAGAGAAATTCAATCAGTTGAATCCGACGAGCGGGGCATCCTACGGATTCTCCTTCGGGGTGTTCTTCACCGAGAACATGGAAGTCGAGTTCGTTCTCGACCAGCAGCGTAGCAATCTCGAGGGCACTGGCCGTGGTACCCGGCGCGAGTTCACGACGATGAACTTGAACAACTACCATGTCAACTTCGTGTACAACTTTGGTGATGATCTCGACACCTTGCGCCCGTTCATCTTCGGTGGCCTCGGCGCCACCCAGTTCAAACCGAGCGACGTGATGGGGACCGCTATCGAGTCGCGCACTCGCTTTTCTTCCAGCTGGGGCGGCGGTGTCAAAGCCTATCCGGGGCGTAACATCGGCGTGAAGCTCATGGCCCGGTGGATCCCCACTTACATCAAGTCCGAGCCAGGCGGGATCTGGTGCAGCCCCTATTGGCCTTTCGGGTGCTATCAGCTCATCGACAACCAATACGT
>JAJCXL010000508.1 GCA_029263435.1 Acidobacteriota bacterium
CGACGCTGTCTTTCGGCACCGCCGGGTGCAATTTGGCGTGCAGCTTTTGCCAGAACTGGGATATCAGCAAATCGCGAGAAGTTCGCCGACTGTCGGATCAGGCGACACCGGAGACGATCGCCCTCACCGCGAAGCGCCTCGGTTGTCGGAGTGTCTCCTTCACGTATAACGATCCGGTCGTCTTTCTGGAGTTCGCCGCTGATGTCGCGGACGCGTGCCACGAGGAAGGCGTTCTAGCGGTGGCGGTGACGGCCGGCTACGTCACGGCGTCGCCACGGGCGGAGCTGTTCCGACATCTGGACGCGGCGAATATCGACCTCAAAGGCTTCTCCGAGCGATTCTACAAAGATATCTGCGCAGGGGAGCTGCAACCGGTCCTCGAAACGATCCAATACGTCAGAGACGAGACCGATGTCTGGCTCGAGCTGACGACACTTCTCATCCCGGGCGAGAACGATTCGGACGACGAGCTGGATCGCTTGACCCAATGGGTGGTTGGCGAGCTCGGGCCCGACGTTCCCGTACATTTCACCGCGTTTCATCCGGACTGGCGAATGATGGAGAAGTCTCGTACGCCCTATTCGACCCTCGAGCGCGCTCGCCGAGCCGCAGAGCGCAACGGACTGCGCTATGCCTATCTCGGAAACGTGGCCGATGGCCAGGGCATCCCGACGACGTGCCACGGTTGCGGAAAGACGCTCATCGAACGAGCCGGCTACACGATCCTCTCGTGGCATCTTGCGTCGGATAGTCGCTGTCCCGATTGCGGCACCGTTTGTCCTGGTAGATTCGAAGACGGACCTGAGAGCTGGGGCGCTCGAAGGCTGCCGGTCCGATTGTCCGTGGAAGGGTTACCGGCGCCAGGAGGACGTGAGCGCGAGCCAAACCATACTAGCGACTTGGAGCGCGAGGACGAGGCCCAGAGCCGGCGGATAACCGGACGGATCGAAGCCGCCACCGATCGCCTCGGCGGGTTGGAAGCTCGCAATGACCGTACCGATGCCGGCCTGAAACGCGAACGCTCCGGCGAACACGAACACGTTCAGCCCACTATTGACCCGTCCAGCCATCTCGAGCGCGAAGCGTCGGGTGATGATGACGTAGCTGAGCATCCCGGCCGCCCCGAATAGTCCGAAACCGATCCATAGCCATCGGGCGGCATCCACCCATCCGAAGAGGATCGCGAGCTGGACGATCTGAAATAGCAACGCCGACGACACCCATACCGAAAGCGTCGAGATACCCCATCGCGCGACTCTGTCCGCGACGAAGCCGAGCCCGATGAAACCCACGCCCATCGCGAGCGAGACCAACATCAAGTGCTCCGCCACCAGTTCTCGGCTGAGCCCGGCGACGTCGCGCAACCAGGGGCCGGCCCACAAACTCTGGATCGAGAGATAGGCTCCTTGATGGGTGACCGATAGTGGGGCGATGCTCCAAAACGGCTTGTCCTTGAATACCGCTCCGAGGCCGCGAGTCACTTCAGCCAGGGACTGATGCCGCCGTGAGATTGTCTCATCCGGAACGCGCAGGTAAAGAAACGCGGAGAGAGCGACGGTCGTGATTGCGAGCGCCTGGAAAACCACCCGCCACCCGGTCACGCTCAGGGCCCATTCGACGGGCACGGTCGCCGTCAGGGCGCCGGCCGCGCCGACGGCCATGACCGCGCCGTTTCGAAAGGCGAGCCCCGCACGCTCCGCCTCCCTTGATAACGCGAACGCGTGAAAGGCTGCCATCAAGCACGCGGAGACGCCGAGCCCGATGAGAGCGCGTCCCACCGTCAACCCGATGGCCGACTCCGCCGCGGAGAAGACCAGCGCTCCAGCGGCAGCCACGAGAAGCAGGGCCGACTCCGTGCGCCTGGCGCCGAAGCGGTCGAGCGCGACGCCGACCGGAAGCTGCGCGGCCGCGAAAGCGAGGAAATAAGCGCTCGTGAGAAAACCTATCGTCATGGCGTCGAGGCCGAGCTCTTCGACCAAGTCGGAGAAAACGACGGCGTTCACCGAGCGAAAGAGCTGCGAGATGAAGTAGCCCAGAGCGAAAGGCAGGAAAACGCGGGACCAAAACATTGAGAATGACCGACGGGCGCGAGTCTAGCATCGACCCCCTCGATACATCCGGTTTGGATTCGCCGCGGCGAACGGCATACGATGAAGCCGGTCACTCAAACAAAGGAGCATCGCATGAATTCGTCCCGGGTCCTCGCGTTCGTCGTCGCGGCCGGTATATTCCTCGTCTTACCGTCGACCGCGACTACCAAAGGGTCGTCGTCTGCGTCTACCAAAGGGTCGTCGTCCGCATCCACCCAAGAGTCGGAGACCGCAGGATTTCCGGACGTGGTCGCTCGCGTGAACGGCACCGAGATTTCCAAACAAGAGTTGATGCGCCGCGGGGAGTCCCTGCGCGCTCAAGTGCCTCCGTCCGAGCAAGGGCCGGACTTCTACCAGCGAGTACTCGACGACATCATCACGGGTGAGCTCCTCTTTCAGTCGGTCGAGACCCGAGGGATGATCCCGGCCGACGAGGAGGTCGAGGTCGAGTATGGGGAACAGATCGAGCGCTTCGGGGGGACGGCCGCTTTCGAGAAAGCGATCTCCGACGAAGGCGTCACGGTCGAAGAGATAAGAGCCGAGATCCGAAGGGAAATGGCAATCCGCAACCTCGTCGAGAACGAGCTGGCCTCGAAAGTCGCGGTCACGGAAGAAGACAAGCGAACGTTCTACGAAGGTAATGCGGAGTCGATGCAGCAGCCGGCGGAGTTCTTGGCATCGCATATTCTGATCTCGGTCGAGGCCGATGCGACGCCTGAGGTGAAAGCAGAACGCGAGAAGAAAGCGACCTCCATTCTTGGGATGATCGAGTTGGGGCAGGACTTCGGGGAGCTGGCCGCGCGCAATTCGGGAGATCCGGGCTCGAAGGACAACGGGGGCGAGCTTCCGTGGATGAGCGAGGGGCAAACGGTGGCCCCGTTCGAGGCAGCGATGAAAGCCCTCCAACCTGGAGAAATGAGCGGGGTCGTGGAGACTCAGTTCGGCTACCACATCATAAAACTACTGGACCGTCGGGGCGGTGACCAAGTGCCCTATGAAGAAGTCCACGAGCGCATCGAAGAGTTCCTCATGCGCCGCGGACTACAGCAACAGATTCAGCGAGAAGTCGAAACGCTGAAAGGACAAGCCTCTATCGAGCGGTTCATCTAAGGATCTGCCGCGGCGATCCCACGAGGAGAGGTTCACCCCTACTGTTCGGGCCAACCGGTGACTGGATTCCGCCACAGACTCGTGCCGAACCCATTGCCCCAAAACCGCGTCGGCGGGCCGAGCCACGGCCCGGTCTCGGCGGCCGGAAAGATATGGTAGCCCGCTAGTCCGAAGGGGCCCCAGATCCGTTTGGTGCGCACCCAATCGACCCAATGCTCTCGGAGCTCGTCCGGGTCGTAGTCGAAGGATAGGTCGAACTCTATGTGATCGCTTTGGCCGGCATTCTTCATGGGGTCACTTTGTCCGGCAGTCTTCTCTTCGGGCTCGGCTTGGGCCTTGTCGTCTTGAGCGTGGGAGAGTGCAGGGATCGAGACGACGACCGCGAACAAAACGCTCGCCCATCGTCGGCTCGTCATTCTCACAACCTAGAGTAGCCACAGGACTATTGTCAAGGATGCGAGTAGGTTGCGGCGATTGTCACGGCGGAATAAGCTAATGGGGCGTGGCGCGAGTGAGCGAACTTTGAGAATTCTGTCGATTACCGCAGGGGCCGCCAATATGTACTGCGGCAGCTGTTTGCGCGACAACGCGCTCGCGACTGAGCTACGCCGCCAGGGCCATGAGGCGACGCTCGTTCCCATCTACACTCCCACCCGCACGGACGAGCCCAATATCAGCGAAGATCGGGTGCTGTACGGCGGCGTGAACGTTTATTTGCAGCAGCGCATGCCGCTGTTTCGTCGCCAGCTACCGTGGATGGATCGACTCCTCGACTCGAGCTGGGTGATGGGCTTGTTGAGCAAGCTCTCCGTATCCACGGATCCTTCCGAGCTCGGAGACCTGACCGTCTCGACGCTCCGGGGCGAGAACGGTTTTCAACGCAAAGAGGTCGACAAGCTGACGCAGTGGCTCGTCGAGCAGCCCAAGCCCGATGTGATCATCTTGCCGAACTCGTTGATGCTGGGATTGGCGAGGCCGCTGAAGCGAGCGCTCGAGGTCCCCATCGCGTGTACCCTTCAAGGCGAGGACTTGTTTCTCGACGGGCTGAGCCCGCGCCATCGCGAAGAAGCGGTCCGGCTCATTCGTGACCAAGTGGAGCAGGTCGATGTGTTCATGGCGGTGAGTGATTACTATGCCGGGTTCATGACCGAGCTACTCGACATCCCTGCCAGCAAGATGACGATGGTGCCGTTGGGCATCACGATGGACGGCTATCCGAAAGACGCCACGCCTCCCGACGGGCCGTTTCGCATCGGCTATTTCGCTCGCGTGGCCCCGGAGAAAGGACTCCACAACCTCGCCGAGGCCTATGTCTTGTTGAGGGGCGAAGGGGACTTGCCGCCGACTCGGCTCGAAGCAGCCGGATATCTAGGGCGGGAGCACCGGGGCTACCTCGCGGACGTTCGCCGCACCCTGGCGCGTCACGGTCTAGAGTCGGAGTTTCACTATCACGGTGTGGTGGATCGCGACCAGAAGATCGCGTTTCTCCAATCTCAGAGCGTCGTCTCGGTCCCGACGGACTATGAGGAGCCGAAAGGCATGTTCGTCCTCGAAGCGCTGGCCGCGGGCATCCCCGTCATTCAGCCGAAACGTGGCGCGTTCCCGGAGATACTCGCGAAAACGGGTGGAGGGGAGATCGTCGAGGCCGGCAATCCCCGGGCGCTCGCACGGGCGTTGTCGGCTCTCATTCGAGATCGCACGAAGCGAGACAGGCTCGCACGCGAAGCCTATGAAGGGGTGAGAAAGCACTACAGCGTGGATAACATGGCGCGACAATCCATCGCGGTGTTCGAACGGTTCACCGCGGGGCGACAAGCAAAAGACTGGGAATCAGTCGTTACGGGAGCAGCAGCGATTTGACGGAAGTAGAGACCAGCATGGAGGAAAATGTCGCGAACGCGAAGACGAATCTCGACGCGCACGTTCGCGATATCGTCGGATGGCACTTCAATCCGGAGACCGGAACACCGTTTTGGCTGGACTACGCCAAGACGTTGGATTTCGACCCGCGAAGCGACATCGCGGGCTTCGACGATCTGCGAAAGTTTCCGCTCTTCGAGGACGAGTGGTTGAGAGGCGGCCCCTTGAGACGCTGGGTGCCCAAGGCTTTCCAGGACCGCCCACTCTTCGTTTTCGAGACCGGCGGAACGACCGGCATTCCCAAGAGCCGGGTCGCGGTGGAAGATTTCCGGATCGACTATGAACTGTTCAGCGAGACGTTGCCGGAGGCATCGTTTCCCAAAGGTGCCAACTGGCTGATGTTGGGGCCGTCCGGCCCGCGGCGTTTACGACTCGCGGTGGAGCACCTCGCGCAACATCGCGGAGGGATTTGCTTTTGTCTCGACCTCGATCCGCGCTGGGTGATCAAGCTCATAAACAAAGGATGGACGGATCATCTCGAGGCCTACAAAAATCACGTGATCGACCAAGCGGTGACGCTTCTCGGAGCCGGCCACGATATCAAAGCACTTTTCGCCACGCCGAAGCTTCTCGAATCCCTGGCTCTCCGACTCGAAGACGAGGGAACGAGCTTGAAGGAAGCGGGCATCGTTGGCATCTTTTCCGGCGGCACGGAGTTCACTCCGCAGTGGACGCGATTCGCGGTAGAAGAACTGCTGGACGGCATTTTCATCACGCCTACCTACGGAAATACTTTGATGGGGCTCGCGGCTTCGCGTCCCGTAGGTCCGCATGACGGCTACAAGATCACTTACCACGCCCCGCAACCGAGAGCGGTGGTCGAAGTGGTCGACCCCGATGATGGACGCACGGTCGTGGACTATGGCGCGACGGGTCGAGTGAGGCTAACCACGCTGACCAAAGAGTTCTTCGTCCCGGGCTTTCTAGAACGGGATGAGGGGGAGCGCGAGGCGCCGTATGCGTCTTATCCATGGGACGGTGTGAGCGGCGTCCGTCCGTTTCAAAAACTCGCCGCCTCGACCACCGTCGGCGTTTACTGATCTAACCTCGAGACGAGTAGAAGAGATGATTCAAATTCCAGCACTGCGGTGGGGCAAACCATATACGAGCCTCGAGACCGATCCGGTCGTACACTTCGACACGGGAGAAGAGCTCGCTCGGGTCAGCTTGGCGAATGCGGGTCTCATTCAGCGAGACATGAAAAAGGCCCAGCGGGCGCGAGACGTATTGCGCGAGATCCCGACGGCCGAGCTCATCGAGATGGTCAAGAAAGCGGCGGATCTGTACATGACCGCCGAGCTCCCACTGGGGGATGGGACCCAAACGCCGGACGACTTCGTCAAGTATCAATCGGCAACGACGGGGCTTCCGGAGCACATGTGCCGCGCGAACATGGAAAAAAATCATTTCGTGCTGACCCGGATGGACGAGGTCTTGGATGCGTTGACCCGAGGCTTGGACCTGTCGATCTTCGGACGGGGCTACGGCACGGAGGCCCGCGGCGTGCCGTTGAGCTATCAAGCTCAAGCGCCGGTATTGGGACTCGTGTTGCCATCGAACTCGCCTGGAGTGCACACGTTGTGGATGCCGGTCATTCCGCTCCAGATCGGCTTGGTGTTCAAGCCCGGCCCACAAGAGCCGTGGACTCCCTATCGCATGAGCGAAGCGTTTTTCCAGGCCGGGATCCCGCGGGAGACGATCTCGATCTACCCAGGCGCCGGCGAGATCGGCGCGGCCGTGCTCGCACACTGTTCGCGGAGCATGATCTTCGGCGGGACGCCGACGGTCGAGCGCTACGAAGGCAACCCCAAGGTGCAGGTCCACGGTCCCGGGTTCAGCAAGATCTTGCTCGGCGATGACATCGTGGACGATTGGGAGAAATATCTCGACGTCATGGTCGACAGCGTCCTCGTGAATAGCGGTCGCAGCTGCATCAGCTGCTCCGGTATCTGGGCGTCTCGCCATACGGAAGAGATCGCCGAGGCGGTGGCCGCGCGACTAGCGCCGGTCGCACCTCTCCCGCCCGATGATGACCAGAGCGCTCTCGCCGCCTTCACCGTACCCGGAGTGGCGGAGGCGATCTCGAACGAGATCGATCACCATTTGAACGAGTCGGGCTCGGTGGATGTGACGGCTCGCCATCGAGGCGACGGCGAGCCGCGTTGGGTCCCACGGGAGCGATGCGACTACTTGCGTCCGACGGTCCTTCATTGCGACTCCCCTGAACGGTGGCTGGCCAACAAGGAGTACATGTTCCCGTTCGTCTCGGTCGTCTCCTGCCCACAAGAGAAAATGATTGGCTCCATCGGCTCGACCCTCGTCGCTTCGGCGATTACCGAAGATCCAGGGTTCAAGCGCCAGTTGATTGATGCGGTCCATATCGACCGACTGAATATCGGTCCCGTCCCGACGATACGTTTGAACTGGCTACAGCCGCACGAAGGCAGCATCATCGACTTCTTGTACCGAGCGCGCGCGTATCAGGAGGGGTAGCCGGAGCGCCGTGCTCGAAGCTCGTAGCCTGGAAAAAGAGTTTCCCACCCCCGCGGGATCGCTCTCGATACTCAAAGGGGTAGATCTTTCGCTGGCAGCGGGTGACGCGGTCTCGATCATGGGACCGTCCGGAGGCGGCAAGAGCACTCTGCTGTTCATTCTCGGGGGCTTGGAGTCGCCGAGCAAAGGCACCGTCGAGCTCGAAGGGCAGAACCCGTTCGCGCTCGACGATGCAGCGCTCTCGAAGTTTCGCAACGACAAAGTCGGCTTCGTGTTTCAAGACCACTGCCTCCTGCCCCAGTGCACGGTCTTGGAGAACGTGCTCGCTCCCACGTGGGTAGCGTCCCCAGGAGAGCGTGTCGACCACGTCGAAAAAGCCACCGCGCTCATCGAACGGGTCGGACTCGCCCCCCGCTCGGGTCATCGCCCAGCGGAGCTTTCGGGAGGAGAGAAGCAGCGGGTCGCCATCGCGCGGGCGCTCGTTAGAGACCCGAAGATGTTGCTTTGCGACGAGCCCACCGGAAATCTCGATAGTGAGACAGCGTCTTCGGTTGCATCGCTCCTGTTGGAGCTCGACCCGGACCATGAGCGGATCCTCATCGTCGTCACCCATAGTGCCGCTCTTGCCGATCGATTTACCCGTCGCATGGAGCTATCTCTCGGAAAGCTCGTCGACCGACCGACGTCAGGTCAGGCATGACTCTGCGAGGGCTGACGCTCGCGAGCTTGACGTTCTTCTGGCGAACGCACTTGGCGGTGCTGCTCGGCGTAGCCGTTGCGGTGGGGGTCCTGACCGGCGCGCTCCTCGTGGGGGACTCGGTGCGGGGGAGCCTTCGTGAGCTCTTCTTGGGGCGGCTCGGAAATACCGACTCCGTGGTGGTGGCGAACACGTTTTTTCGGAGCGCGCTCGCCACCGAGCTCGATTCCAGCGCGGTACCGATCATCGCGTTCGACGGTGCGCTCACCGATGAAGCGACGGGGCGACGCCGAAACGGAGTGCGGGTCTACGGAGTGGATGAACGTTTCTGGGCGTTCCACGACTTGGATGCCCTCGCGCTATCGGACAGACGCGTCGCCATCACGGCACGACTCGCCAACGAGCTATCGGCGACCGTCGGGGACACCCTCTTGCTGCGAGTGGAGCAGCCATCAGCGGTCGCACGGAGCTCTCTTCACGGTAAGAAAGACGATGGCGGTCGGACCTTGCGTCTCACCCTCGGCGAGAGCGACGCCCCCGAGTTCTCTTTGTTTCCCGAGCAAGACGCGGTCGAGGCCATCTACATTTCGCTCGAGCGACTCCAGCGTGAGCTCGGGCAGCCGGATCGAGCGAACACCATTCTGGTGGGTCGGCTCGGCGACGAGAACGACCTTGCCACGCGCGTGCGCGGCGCCGCTCGACTCGAAGATATGGGCGTCCGGGTGAGGGTGGTGGAAGGCGGCGCGGTCGCGGTCGAGTCGGACGCGCTGATGTTGAGCGATCCAATCGTGGGGGCCACCGCGGACGCGGCTTCAGAGCTCGGGGTAGAGCTCAGATCCGTGCTGACCTATTTAGCCAACACGCTGAGGGCAGGGGACCGTGAGATTCCTTACTCGTTGGTCACCGCGCTGGACGAGACGACCTATCTCGAGATACTAGGGGGTGAGGCACCAATGGCGCCGAGCCTCGTCTTGAACACGTGGGCCGCATCGAGCTTGGGGGCGTCGTTAGGCGATGCCCTCACGATGGAGTACTACGTCTGGCGCAGTGACGGCCGGATCGAGAGCGAGTCCGCAGATTTCGTCGTCGACGCCATCGTGCCCTTGACGGGTTGGGCCGCGGACCGCGACCTCGCGCCGGACTACCCCGGTATTTCCGAGACGGAGGATCTGTCCGACTGGGATCCCCCGTTTCCGGTGGACCTTCGTCGGGTCCGAGACGAGGATGAGGAGTATTGGGACCTCTATCGAACCACCCCCAAAGCGTTCATCCGCCTCGCTCGTGGACAGAGACTGTGGCCCGTCCAGCAGGGAAAGCTGACCTCCGTGCGTTTTCCTCCGGAGCTCACCCCAGCGCAGGTCGGTGATGCGCTCCGGGCGAGGCTCGACCCGCTCGCTCTCGGCTTCACGGTGCTTCCCGTCAGAGCGGAAGGTGTGACCGCCGCCTCTGGCGCGACGGATTTTGGCGAGTACTTCGTCTATTTCAGCTACTTTCTCGTGGTCGCCGCTCTTTTGTTGACAGGACTGTTTTTCAAGCTCGGGGTCGAGCAACGCATCCGGGAAGTGGGCCTCTTCCGCGCGCTAGGCTTTCCGATGAAGACGGTTCGTCGACTATTCCTCGCGGAAGGCGCGCTGCTGTCGGTCCTGGGTGGCATCGTCGGGTTGTTGGTGGCACTCGGTTACGCGTGGTTAGTTATGTACGGCCTGAGCCATTGGTGGGTGGACGCGGTGGGCACCCGACTGCTCAGCTTGCATGTCGGCATCTCATCCCTGGTCATCGGGTGGGGCGGCGGGGTCTTGGTTTCTTGCTTAGCCGTTTCATGGACCCTACGACATCTCGAAAAGCTCTCGCCCCGCGCCGCGCTCACGGGGGATGTGCGGGGCGCTGTCCCGACCCGCCGTGCCGGACGGTTCGCGATGCGTTTGGCCGTCGGAGCACTCGCGCTCGCGGTCGCTTTTCTCGCGCTGGCCGCCGCCGACGTCATGAGCGACGTGGTGGCGTTCATGGGAGCCGGGAACCTGATGCTCGTCGCGCTCTTGTCCTATCAATGGGCGGCGCTGAGCTCGGCCGGGAAGCAACCACTCACCGGCGCCGGGGTCTTCGCCGTGATCCGGTTGGGCTTTCGAAACGCGAGCGATCGCCCCGGCCGGAGCCTCGTCGCGGTGGCGCTCATTGCTTTCGCGACGTTCACCATCGTCGCGGTCGAGGCGTTCAGGAAATCCGATAGCGGATCGGAGCTCGACCGCGACTCGGGTACGGGCGGCTACGCGTTGGTGGGGGAGTCGCTCTTGCCGTTTCACTGGGATCCGAACACGACCGAAGGACGCGACGCGCTCAACCTTCCTTTCGAGACCGACCCGGACGCCGTCTCGATGAACTTCGAGACGTTTCGTCTCCGGGATGGGGACGACGCGAGCTGTCTGAACCTCTACCGACCCCAGAACCCGAGAGTGGTCGCCGCGGACGCCGAGTTCCTCGGTCAGAAGCGGTTTCGATTCAGCGCCAGCATGGACGGCACCCCGGAAGAGAACGACAACCCATGGCGACTCCTCGAACGCCGGTTTCCCGACCAAGCGGTGCCGGTCATCGGTGATGCCAACTCGATGGCCTATGTGCTTCATCTCGGGCTGGGGGAGGATTTTCTACTTCCTCGGGTCGGGCAATCTCCTCTTCGGCTACGTCTCGTCGCTACCCTCTCCGACAGCGTGTTTCAAGGCGAGCTGGTCATGGCAGAGAGCTTTTTCGTCCACCACTTTCCTGAGGTGGATGGCTTTCGAATGTTCTTGGTCGAAACGCCCGAGCCCGTTCGGCTCACCCAGCAGCTCGAAGAGCGCATGAAGGATTACGGTGTGGACGTCGCATCGACCCAGGAACGCCTCGCTAGGTTTCATCGAGTGGAGAACACCTATTTATCGACGTTTCAGACGCTGGGCGGCCTGGGCCTCGTGCTCGGGACCCTCGGCCTGGCTTGTGTGCTGTGGCGAAACGTCTTGGAGCGGCGGCGAGAGCTCGCGCTACTGCGCGCGGTCGGCTACGCACGGGCCGATTTCTCGTGGATGATTCTGGCGGAGAATGGACTCCTACTAGGACTGGGACTCATCACGGGCGGCGCTGCCGCGGCGGTAGCGATAGCGCCGGCTCTGTTGACGCGCGGCGGAAGCTTGGGCCAGGGCTCTCTCGTCGAGCTGCTCTTGGCCGTCGTCGTGAGCGGGGTCGTTTCATCACTGGTCGCGGTGGTCTTGCTGTTACGGGCGCCCCTCATCTCAGAGCTACGAGCGGACTAGCCTGATACGGTTCGAGCTCGGGCTCGGGTTGACGCTCCGGTCCGAGAGGCGAGACAATGACGAGCATCCTTCGACCAGCGAACAAACGAGGAGAAATCTGTGAACGACTCGTTGCACCCGAAGCTTCGAGACGAGCTCGAGCAGTCACTCATGAAGACTATCGAAGAGTTCTTCGAGGGCCATCTCACTGAGGTTGCGGCCGGTGAGGCGGCGAGCGTCGTCGACAAACGCTTGCAGCTCGCGACCGCGGTATTGATGCTCGAAGTGGCCCGATGTGATTTCGACACGCGCTCGGACGAGTTCGCCGCGGTGACGAAAGCCGTCAAAGACATCCTCGGCATGGGAGAACGAGACGCGGAGACCATCGTGCGCTTCGCCGAAGAGGAAGTCAGAGAGTCACGGCGTCTCTATCAGTTCACGGAGCTCATCGACAGCCGCTATACGGCGGCGCAAAAGAAAACGGTCGTTCAATACTTGTGGCAGGTGTCTTTCGCCGATGCTCAACTTATGGCGAGCGAAGAGTACATCGTGCGAAAAATTGCGGATCTCCTCCACGTTCCGCTGGCTGACTTTCTCGAGGCGAAGATCTCCGCTCGAGACGCGTTCCGGTAGTCCGCGCTCCGCTCTTCGAGACGAAGTTCTCCTTGCGTCGTCCACCGGTTCGCGCGACACTCCGGTCTCGTGTTTCGCCATCGTTGGAGGTCAACTAAATGTTCTCTCCCCGAAAAAAGCTAGAGCTCCCGAACGAGAACGACGCCCTTCCGGGCCGCGACGAGCGCCTCGCCGTCTCCGAGACGCATTTCGTCTCGGGGCACCGGATCCTGCCTCCGTTTCCGGAGGGGACCGAGCTCGCGATGTTCGGACTGGGATGCTTCTGGGGTGCCGAGAAGACTTTCTGGGAGCTCGACGGCGTCTACGCGACCGCGGTGGGCTATGCCGCCGGAATCACGAAGAACCCGACCTATCAAGAAGTGTGTACGGGGCAGACCGGTCACAACGAGGTCGTTCGAGTGGTTTTCGATCCAAAGCACATTGCCTATGAACGTTTGCTCAAAGCGTTTTGGGAGGGTCACGACCCGACCTCCGGGATGCGTCAAGGCAACGACGTCGGCACCCAATATCGCTCTGGGGTGTACACCTATAACGAAGATCAAGCGCGCCAAGCCGCTGCGTCACGAGACCTCTATGAGAGCAAGCTCGGCAAGGCTGGGTACGGCTCGATCACGACCGAGCTCTTGAAAGCTCCGGAATTCTACTACGCCGAGGACTATCACCAGCAATATCTCGCCAAGAACCCGGGCGGTTATTGCGGACACGGCGGCACCGGGGTTGCTTGTCCGATCGGGCTTCCCGTCGAAGGCTAAGTCCGCGCCCGACACCCAAAGATTCTTACGAGTGCGGCGCACCGGCACCAGCGCTGATGCCGGTGCGCCAACGTAAGTGGTGACCGGGTCAGTTCGAGAGCTGCTCGACGAGTGAGCGAGCTTGCTCGACTTGAGCGACCAAGTTCGTGAGAGCTTCCGAGACGACATTCACGTAGTAACGCGCCTCGTCCCAGCTCTCTTCTTCGAGGCTCTCGCGAATGCCCGGGATGGTCTTGACGCCGTAGCCGGTATAGAAGCCGGGGGCGTAGACCTGATGCCGGAACCATTCCCGATTAGGAAGCCCTTCGTCATGCGCGAGACGCCGCTCTGACGTGTACAGAAGCTCGTTGAGCTGGACGAGCTCGCCTTGGGCGTGCACCGCGGTGGAGCTCGCGCTCGAAAGCTGCGCGAGCGCTTCTTCGTAGGCTCGTCCGGCTTCTCTGAGGTTATCGAGCGCCGTTTCAACCGCGGCGAGGTCGACCCCGGGGTTGTCCGGTTGCGCCTGGTGCGCCTCCTCGATCTCGTCGACGTAGCGCGCCATCGTGTCGGCGAGATCGACGAAGTTGAAGGGCAGTACCGTGGCGTTCGCGAGACGCAAGATCGTCGTTCCAATCGTCTGCGACAGCGCGCGTCCGAATACGAACTCGCCATCGGAGTAGCGTGTGTACCAATCGAAAGAATCGTAGTTGGAGTGATAGATCCCGCCGGGGCTGTCGCCGCCGAAGCCGAGGTTCAGGGAGGCCATCGTCAGGTGGTCTAGAAATACGGTGTAGTCCGAGCCGGAGCCGAGTGCTCCGATACGAAGGTCGTCACTTTGCTCGATCTCGGCACGTTCTTCGTCGTCCTCCGCGGTCTCCAGGCGCCGATTCCGCGCGGCTTCCCAGATGCTGACGCCGCGCTCCGGGTCCTGGATATCGCGGGCGACATCGTTCACGAGCTCTTGAAGCGTGTGACTGCCGGCCATCCCGAGCCAGCCTTTGCCTGAGCCGTCGCTATTGATATAGACGACCCCCTTTTGGGTCAGCTCTTCTTTGTGGGTCTCTGCCCATTCGGTCGAACCGAGCAGTCCCCATTCCTCACCGTCCCAGGAAGCGAAGATGATGGTGCGCTTCGGCTTGAAGCCAAGCTTTGCCAGCTCCGCGAACGATCGAGCCGTCTCCATCAACGCGACATTGCCGCTGGTCGGATCGGCCGCTCCATTGTTCCATCCGTCATGGTGGTTGCCGTGGATGATCCATTGGTCCGGGAACACGGTGCCGTCGATACGGGCGAGGACGTTGTAGAGCGGGCGCGTCTTCCACTCGAGCGCCAGCTTCACGCGCGCTTTCGCGGGTCCTGGGCCGATGTGATAGGTGATGGGTAGAGCACCTCTCCAGTCTTCGGGAGCCACCGGACCTCTCAGGTTCTCGAGGAAAGGTTTCGCGTCGCCGTAGGAGATCGGAAGTACGGGGATCTTGACGAGCGTCTTTGCCTCGCTTCGCTCGAGTCGCGGCGTATCGGTCATCGCTCCGAATCCGGGGCTCAACGGATCGCCCGGATGTACCGGCATATCCATGATGCTGCCTCGCTGGACGCCGTGCTCCGGACGATACGGGCCATCGGGATAGGTCAGGCCTTGAAAGTAGCCGTCATCCCTCGGATCGGAGTAGATGAGACAGGCCACTGCCCCGTGGGTCTGAGCGAGCTTCGCCTTGATCCCGCGCCAGCTGCGGCCATAGCGCGCGATCACGATCTTTCCGGTCACATCGATACCAAGCTCCTCGAGCTTTTCGTAGTCCTCGGGGATGCCGTAATTTACGTAGACGACCTGCGCTGTGACGTCGCCTTCGGCCGCATATGCGTTATAGGTCGGCAGCTGCCCGTCATCGGCGGAATCTTTATCCTCGAGCAGAGCAGGCTCCTTCAAGAGCGCCGTGTAGCTCTCCGGCTCCACGAGCTCGAGCCTGCGCTCGGTGGGAAGCGGCATCAACGCTTGCGTCTCTTCGATCCACGCGTTCAATCCCCAGGATTGGAACTGGGCGAGGATGTAGTCCGCGACTTTCTTGCTCCCGGGCAGCCCGGCGATGTGCGGTTCTTCCGTGATGACCCGCATGTACTCTCGCAGCCGATCGGGATCGGGGACCGCGCGGAGCTTCTCCTCCCACTGCTTTTGCTGTGCGACTTCGTCTTCGAGAAAGCCCTTGAGCTTGTCTTCGGCGGCGAAAGATAGTGACGCTACCGCGGTCAGTGCCCACGTGAGCACCAGGCGATTTGCTGCATCGCGCATGTTTCTCTCCTAGCTTCTGGTTCAGGACAACGGCACTTTGCGGAGTAGCTCTGCCACGTCGGCCAAGCCTTGCCGTTCGGCGTCGTTGATGAGTCGTTGCGCCCGTTGTGAATCGAGCGTGGCACCGAGACGATGAAGGGTCTCGATGAGATCGGAGTGGGCGCTCTCCGTGGCCGCGTCGAGCAAGGTTCGGTCGCGCTCGTCTTTGATAGTGATGTCAGCGCCGGCCGCGACGAGCCGCTCGACCAAGTCGGTGCGCCCTTCTTCGACCGCTTTCAAAAGCGCAGTAGCGCCCCGTCGATCGCGTACGTTCACGGCGGCGTTCCGCTCGAGCAGCGCTTCGACGATGTCGGCATGACCTCCGTGAGCGGCCGCCATTAGTGCGGTGGTTCCGTTCTCGGAGCTTGTATCGACCGCCGCGTTCTTCGACAAGACCAGCTGTGCTATCTCGCTATGTCCTCCGGTCGCGGCGAGGACGAGGGCGGTGCGGTCGAGGTGGTCGCGCTGGTCGACGTCCGCGCCTGCCGCGAGCAGCCGAATCGCCAGCTCCGTGTGCCCGTACATCGCGCTTCGTAGAAACGGGCTGAGGCCGTGCCGATCGGAGACGAGTGCGTGTGCGCCGGCCGCGAGCAGAAGGTCGACCATGGCCGAGTCCCCAACGGAGGTCGCCATCATAATCGCGGTCGCTCCGTCGTTGCGCGCGTGATTGATGTCCGCGCCGTAGCTCAGTAAGAGTCGGACGAGAGCCTCGCTGCCGGACTCCGCGGCCACCATGAGCGTCGAGGTCCCTTCTTTGGACGCGAGGTCAACGGGAACGCCGGCATCGAGGAGCGTCGTGACTGCCGCGTCCTGCCCGGCGAGGGCGGCCAGAATGAGGGCGTTGTTTCCGTCATCGTCGCTCGCGGCCGCGTCGGCGCCTCTCGCGACGAGCACCCGGATCAGATCGACGTCGCCGCGCTGACAGGCAATCATCAGCGCTGAGTGTCCCTTGCGATCCTTGGTGTCGACGTCTCCGCCGTGCTCGAGGAGGAGCTCCAGCATGTCTTTATGGCCCCCGAACACAGCCGCTCCGACCGGCGTGACGCCCAGTGGATTTCGCGCATTGGGTTGCGCGTCGGCTTCCAGAAGTACGAAAGCCACGTCGAGATGCCCCTCCTGAGCGGCCAGCATCAGCGGGGTCGCGCCGAGCGGGCCTCTCTCCTCGACGACCGCGCCTTGTTCGAGCTTGCGGCGCACCGTATCGACGCTTCCGCGAAACGCGGCCTCATGGAGCGACACGGCGCTTCGTTTTCTTTTGAACAGTCGGAGAATCAGCAAGCTCACAAGGGTAACCGAGGGGAGTTTATCGCGAAGCCGGGCTCCGCGTCGGCCGGAAGTCTTCCTTACGTATTCCGTGGCGCTTCATCATCCCGTACAGGGTTCTCTCGTTGAGTTGGGCCAGGCGGGCCGCCGCGCCGACTCGGCCCTTCGTGAGAGTGAGCAAGCGCGAAAGATAACGGCGCTCGAACGAGGCGAGCACGGTCTCACGGGCTTCGCCGAAGCTGGCGACCGGGGTGGCTTCCTCGTCCGGGCCATCGTCCGGGGCGGGAGGCTCGACCACTCCCGGCGTCGATGACGAAATCTCGGCTCGACTCCAATCGTCTCCCTGCAGGTCCGCCACGAGAATCTGCGTGCCTGAGGACATCAATGCGGCGCGTTCGATCACGTTGATGAGCTCACGGACATTGCCGGGCCAATCGTGTCGGCGGAGCATCGTCAGGGCGTCGGGATGGAAGGCAAGCTTCGCTCGCCCGAGCTTGTGACGACTTTGTTCGAGAAAGCCTTGCGCCAGCGTCGGTAAATCCTCCAAGCGTTCCCTGAGGGGAGGCACGGTGAGCGTGACGACGGCCAGTCGGTAGTAGAGGTCGGAGCGAAACCGTCGCTCCGCCACCTCGGTCTCGAGTCGCCGATTCGTGGCCGCCATCACCCGAACATCGATCTCGGTCGAGCGCTCTCCCCCCAAACGCCGGATGCGACGGTCCTCCAACGCGCGGAGGAGCTTCACCTGAAGGTGCAGCGGCATCTCGCCTACCTCGTCGAGAAACACGGTGCCTTTGTGGGCGAGCTCGAACAACCCACGGCGGGGGCGCTCCGCCCCCGTAAAAGCGCCTTTCTCATGACCGAAGAGCTCGCTCTCGAGGAGGGTCTCGGGTATCGCCCCGCAGTGAACTGGGATGAACGGGCCGGTCCGCCGACGGCTCTCCGCGTGAATCGAGCGCGCGAGGCGCTCTTTCCCCACTCCGGTCTCGCCGAGGATGAGCAGCGCGCTGTCGCTCTGGACGACGCGCTTGGCGACCCCGACAAAGCGCTGCATGGCCGGGCTCGCGGACACGAACTCGTCGAGGGTCGAGCGTTTCTCCGCGCGCTCCGCGCCCAGCCTGCCGAGGCGCTCCTTCCCGTAGCGTCCGGCGACGGTGAGAAGCGCGTCTCTCAGCGTGGAGTCGGTCAGGCCCAACCAAAGCACCGCAACGACGCCTGCCGAAAGGAGCACGGCGCGGTCCTCGGGAGCCTCTTCGCGCGACACGACGAGGACTCCGGGAGCGTCCGGAACGGAGCTCAACCCTTGCAAGAGCTCTCCGGGAGCGATTGGGACAAGGGAGCGCTCGAGGATGAGGATGTCGAAATCGCGATCGGCAAGGGCTTCCCACACTTGCTCGATGGTGCTGACCACGGCCGGGTCCTGGGCCACGCCTTCTAGGAGCGTGATGAGGCGCTTTTGGGAGGCGCCATCACTGGTCGCGATCAAAATTCGGGTCAACATTGAGGTTTTCTAAATCGAAAACGGTAACACAGATCCGATAATAATCGGGCAGTGTTTACCGAAAAGACGGACGCGATTGTTAACCCACTGTTTATCCATTAGTTACGCAGCTCGTTGTTGTGGCATCGGACTTGCTCTTAGTAGATAACCGGAGGAATCAAATCACTATGAAATCCAACACGCTGAACAGTGGCTTTCGCCCGCGAATGATTGCCGAGCGCAAACCGATGCGTCCGGTGCAGATCGCTTCCGCCCGTTCGCCTATCTAAGTGACCAAACCCATGGGCCACGGCGTCGAGACGATCCCCACCCGTGCACGTCAACTCTAAGCCGACCGGAGTCGTCTGAGGCGCGCCGAGAGCGAGCCCACCACGAAGATGGAGAGCGTTCCGATGACGGTCGTCATCTGAGCGTGGAGCGCGTTTTTCGGCCACGTCTCTCCCGCGAGGC
>JAJCXL010000509.1 GCA_029263435.1 Acidobacteriota bacterium
TGCTTGTCATCGTGCGGATTGCGCGGGTTGGGCTTCGGCCGCCAAAGAACGGGCCTTCCGAGAGCGCGCTCGAAGTGCTCGATGGTCTTCATCGAGACCGCATAGACCATCTGCTGGTGAAACTGCGGATTGCCCTCGGACGGCGCCCAGCCATCTTGCGCGAGAAGCGCCGGGTCGTCCAGATTCACGCCCGTATAGCGGTGGGGTCCGCGATCGTCGATCTCGAGATACTCGCCCACGGGCCCCTTCTTGAGTTTCTCCCATCGGACGCGCAGGGAAACTTCGTTCATCTCTGCGGTGTCGAGTCGGCGGGACAAGCTCGGATCCGTTGCATAGACCCTGAGTCGCCGGTAGGGAGGTTCCGGAATTTCGGGATCGGAGACAGAGACGGGCGGGAGCTCCGCGACGAGCCCTCTTCGGCTGGATGCCGGCGCCGGCTCTCCCACCACGACGGAGTAGCGCGTCGCGACGTGCTGTCTCAACGTCAGCGAAACTTCTTCGTCGGCAATCAACGCATCCATGAAGCGTTTGAGCTTTTTCTTCGAGAGATCCCGGGTGGACTCGGGATCCGGAAGGATCTCGCTCAACACTTCACTTTGCAGCCAGCGCTGAGTGAGCTCGATGTTGAACATCTCCTCTCTCATCGTTTCGACGTTGATGCCCAAGCCGGTGATCAAGCGGAGCACGGCGAAAGAGTTGCTCGACCGCTTGGCTTGGGCAAACGTGAGGAGTGGGCGGATGGCAAGAGCGTCCTTCGCTTGAAGCACGCCGTTTCCGAAGTGCTTGCGGTTCCTCTTTAACTTGGCCGTTTGGAACAGGGCGTGACGTACGGCCTCGACCCGCCTCCAATCACGGGGCAGGACATGCTTGTATTTCTCGATCCACAGCGCGGCCGCGGCCGCGACCTGCGGAGTCGCGCTCGACGTCCCTTCGCCGTCCAGACGCACGACGGTGGGACAAGGAAACTTGGCCCAGGGAATGTTCGGCGTGTAAGAAGCGATCGCCGTCTCCATCGCAGACTCGGGACCGAACACGCCTTCGAACGCCCCATGTAAGTTCTTGTAGGGCTTGCCGTTTGCCATCACGCCGCAGACTCCGATGACACGCGCGTAGTGGGCCGGGTAGACGAGCGAGAAAGGAGGGGTTGCCCGGTAGCGGTTACCGGCGGCGGCGCAAAGGCACAATCCTGCCTCGTAGGCATCGTCGACGGCTTCGGCCCACGCTTTCGAGGGCACTCCGCCCATGCTGAGCGTCGCGACTTGGCACCCGAGATCCGAAGCGTAACGGATGGCTCGCGCGAGCGCGCTGGTTCTGAACAAGATGACGCTGTCGGCGATCCGCAACGGCACCACGTCTGCCTCCGGTGCGCCTCCCAAGATGGCACCGTCCGCAGCGGAGACGCTGCCGCCGGCGAGGATGCTGATCGTGCCGGTGCCGTGACCGGAATTGTCGGCGAACCACAAGTCGTTATCGGGATCGGCGGCGCTCGATGGGTTGACGTCTCCTTCCAGGAAGCTGCGTCCGAGCTCCTCGCGCAAATGCGGTGGCTTGGTTTCGTGATCAGGGTAGTAGCCGGTGTCGAGATGGGCGATGCGGGTGCGAGGATCGGAGAACGACACTTCGTCCCGTGCGGCCCCGAGCTGCGAGTAGCGCCCTTCGAGATGCCACGCGAAGCGGTCGGGACCCACCGCTTTGCCGTGATCGGCGTCTTGAACGTCGAGCGCGCAAGACTCGTCGAGGGCCATTTTGGAGCTCGTGGACGCGTCGCCTCCGGGGTGGAGTCGGTGGATCAAATCCGGCTCCGCGAACACGACGTCGGAAGCGTCGATCCCGAGCTGGCCGGCTACCTGGGCGTGGGCTCGGTCCCATGGCGTCGCCTGGTCGTCGACCCCTCGCGCTAGAAACCAGCGAGGTTTTTGCGACGCGGCGAGGCCGAGCCCGTCGATGCCGGTGCGCACGTCGTGAAGCGGCTCGAGCTCCACGCGGTTTCCGGTCGCTCGTAGCTTGTCCGAGGGTCGGAGCTTGACGAGGAGCACGTCCGATCCTTCGACCCGCTTGCCCATGCTCATGACGCGCTCACGATGTGGCTGCCTCCTCGCGAGAGATCCCTCTCGACGGCCGTTGTCAGTGTGCATCATTCTAACTTCTCACCGTCTATCGCGCTGCTACACTGGAGGTGATGCCGGTGCGACAGCTCTTCGTCTGGGTGGGTCTCGTGTTGTCGCTCGCAGCGACGAAAGCTTCAGCGCAGGAGCCCGCCGCTCAGTCGTCGCGTGAGCGGGTGGACGCTCAGTCGTCGCGTGAGCGGGTGGACGCTCAGTCGTCGCGTGGGCGGGTGGACGCGCAGTCGTCGCGTGAGCGGGTGGACGCGCAGACATCAGACGAGCGCGTGATGGTGCGCTACGACTTCGAGGAAGACGACCTCGTGACCGGTCCCTACACGCTTTGGGTCTTCGAAGGCGCGAAGGGAAGAGTCTCTTTGAGCACGAGCTTCGCGCATAGCGGATTTCGAAGCGTCGAGATCCGAGACCGCGCTTCCGACCAAGCGTTCGCGGAGCTTCAGGGATTTTTTCCCGACAAGTGGAGCGGACGGCTGCATCTGCACTTCGCGCTTCTCGTCGCCGAGCCGGAAGAAGTGCTCAACGTCGCTTTCGCGGGAACGGCTCACTTCTCGCTACGTGAGCACGGCCTCGGCGTTTGGCTCCGCACCGACTCCGGGGTCATGACGCACGTGACCGGGGGCGAGGAAGTACCGCTGTTCACCGTCGAGCCGTTCACTTGGTACGTCTTCGACATCATCTATGACGTGGACCGCGGCACCTACGACCTCATGGTTCGAGCGGAAGGCCAGCCGGAGCCCATCATCGTCCTTCGGGACCAGCTCAACGTCGTCGGCATCCCCGGCTCTCAACTCAGGAAGTACTCGTTCATCGGGGACCTCCCCGGCCGGGATCGTTCCAACGCGTGGTTCTACGTCGACGACATCGTCGTGACGAGCGATCTGCCGGTTTCGGACACGCCTTTCGTCGCGCCCGGGCGTCGGATGCTCTTCGTTGATATCCACGACTACTACCAGAGACAGCTCGTGGCGCGCCCGGGCTGCGTTCCCGCGCTTGGCTACGAAGACTTCGACGTGTCGCCCGCGGATCTTGGTGAGATCGGCGCGTCCAGCCTCGACGGCTACCTCGCGGCTCAGGAGCCTCCCGAGCCATCGAGCGATCTCTCGCCCTTCCTGCGGGCTCGACTGCTGGCGATCCGAGACTGGCGTCATGGATGTAGCGAGCGCAAGGACGCCGTCGAGCGCTTCCATCGAGCCGCCGCCGCTGTTCCAGAGGCAAAGATCTACTCGATGTCGGAGGTGCTGGCCCTCGTGGCGGAACAGCGCTTCCCAGAGGCAGACGCGTTGTTTCTTTCGATCTACTCGGTCTGGCAGGACGATCCCCGATTCACCGCGATTTCCGCTTCCATCGGCCTCGCCAGAGACGACCTCGAGGACGCCGAGCGTTGGCTAGCCGGAAGCGAAGTCGTGCCGAGCGAGCTCGAGCATCCGCTGATCAAGAAGCTGTGGTCGAGAGAGATAGGCCCGGATCTCGTCTCGCGATTGAAAGCCGAATTTCCCGGTGAATGGCCCGAGCTCATCCGCGCGGCCCTGTCGTCGGAGACCCGATTCTTCGTTCTTCTCTGGCAAGGCCGTCACGCCGAGGCGCGGGCCTACGCGGAGCGCATGGGCCGGCAGTTTCAGAGGATGGAGCTCGACGCTGCGATCTGGCTCGAGCGCGAAGGCGATGCCTCGTTCTACGCGGGGGACTACCAAGCCGCACGATCGCGCTACGAGAAGAGCTTGGAGCGCGCCGCCAAGCCGGACTCGCTCTATCTGAAGCTGTCGGATACCCACTTCAAGTTGGGAGAGCTCGACCTGGAACGTTTCTACCGCGAGAAGATCTACGGCAGTCTTCGACCCGCGCGTTGAGCGCTGAGCGCCAGGCGCGAGAGTCACGAAACAACGGGGGTCGTCGCACCTACCGCCGAGACGATGAGGGCGCCCGACCCGCGTGCTAACATCCTCCCATGAAGCTTCCGGAGCGCGTCAACATCGTGGATGTCGGCCCTCGGGACGGGTTTCAAACCGAGCAAGCCTTCATTCCGACCGCGTTGAAGATCCGGGTCATCGACGCCATTTCTCGATCCGGCGTCAAGAAAATCGAGACGACGTCGTTTGTCAGCCCCAAGGCCGTGCCTCAGATGGCGGATGCGCGCGAGGTCCTGCGGGGGATCGAGCGCCACCCTGGTGTCTCTTACACGGTGCTCGTTCCCAATCGAAAAGGCGCGGAGCTCGCGCTCGAGGAGTCGATCGACGCGATCCGGATGGTCGTGTGCGCGAGCGAGACGTTCAATCGGAGAAACGTGCGGATGTCGATCGAAGAGTCGGTGTCCGAGTGTGAAGCGGTCGTTCGGCTCGCGGCCCCGTCCAAGATACCGGTGGAAGTGGCGATTGGTGTCTCCTTCGGCTGCCCGTTCGAGGGGCCGACACCGCAAGACCGTGTGTCTGAGCTCGCCCGCACGTTCGCTGATATGGGGTTTCACGAGATCTCGATCGCCGACACCGTGGGCATGGCGAACCCCCTTCAGGTATCGAGCCTCATGGGTCGCCTCGTCAAAGAGCTGGCCACCGAATGTGAGCTCTCGCTTCACATCCACAACACCCGAGGGCTGGGGTTCGCCAATGTGCTCGCGGGTCTCGCGGAGGGCATCGACACCTATGACGCCTCGATTGGTGGTCTCGGGGGTTGTCCGGTGACGCCCGCAGCGACCGGTAATATTCCGACCGAAGATCTCGTCAACATGTGCGCCGAGATGGGGTTGGAGACGGGTATCGATATCGACGCCGTCATGGCCGCGTCCCGCATCGTCGAAGAGTTTCTCGGGCGCCGGCTGCCGAGCCACGTGCTCTTGTCGGGAACGAACCAGCAGGCCGTCGCCGCTCATCGGGTGAGCGCGTCTTTAAATGAGTGACGGCGAGCCCGCCGTCTGTCTCCAGACAACGCGGACGCGCTGAGCCATGGCTTATCTTCTCGCGATCGGCTTTCTCATCGGAATGCGCCATGCGCTCGAAGCCGATCACGTCGCCGCGGTCGCGACACTCGCGACTCGAGCGCGATCCACAGCGGAATGCGTCCGACAAGGAGCGTTGTGGGGGGTGGGTCACACCGCGACGTTGTTCTTGTTCGGAACGCTCGTGCTCCTCGTCGATCAAGCGATACCGGCTCGTCTTGCGGCGGGCCTCGAGCTTGCGGTCGGACTGATGCTGATTGGCCTCGGCATCGACGTCATTCGACGGGTCGTTCGAGACGGGGTCCAGGTCCAGACACAAGTGCGCGAGCATGATGAAGAAATCGGTCACGCGCACGACCACGGCCGACAGCGTCGCGGCGGGATGCGCGCGTTGCTAGTTGGGCTCATGCACGGTATGGCGGGCTCCGCGGCGCTGATCCTGTTGACTCTCGATCGGACGACATCGATCGGGATGGGGATGGTCTACATCGGGATGTTCGGCCTCGGCTCGACGCTCGGGATGGCGCTGCTGTCGCTAACGATCGCTATCCCGATGCGAGTATCGGCGGACAGCTTGTCTCGGTTTCAAGGCAGGCTCCACTGGGCGGTCGGATTGCTGAGCATGGTGGTTGGAGCGATCGCGATTTACGACGCCGGGGTCGCCGGCGTCTGGGTGCGCTAACGAGCGACGCGAAGGGGACTCGATGTGTCCGGGGTCGGGCCCGTCACTTCGTTTCAATCGGGAACAGCTGATCGATGTAGAAAGTGTCCTGTTCGACGACGACCCGAAACGATACTGTCGTTCCAGGCTCGATCCCCTCCAGAAGTTTTCGGTCTCGAACCTCGAAGCCCATGGCCATCGCGTCCATGAACCCGGGCATCTCTTCGTGGTTGAGGTAGATGCGTTCTTGCTCGAGCCAAAGGACGGTGCCCCGCGCTTCGTGGAATTCTGGCCGTGGTTCGACGTGTCCGCCGTGCATCGCGGCGTGGGAGGTAGAGGTGGCTTCGTGCTCACCCTCGCCCTCGCCCGTGCAGGCGAACAAGACGAGGCTCGAGGCGAGACACATCGCGAGGCGGAGGGACATTCGGACTCCTTCGGGTTGACGAGACATGTACGGAGGGTGAAGCTCATCTCCCGTAAGACGTAAAGACGCGAGAAGCAGCCAGACCCGGTCGGACTGGCTGCTCCCCCCCGTAGAGCTCGCTCAGTGCATCGTTGCGCACTGTACGTCTTTCCATGTTCCCGAACCCTCGCGAATTTTCATGGGAACGAAGGTCTGGACACTCTTTTCGCCCGCCCAGAAACCCTGGACCTCGACTTGCTTTCCCGAGTAGGCGGATAGGGTCGCGGACGGGTTGCATGCGAAGACGGCGTTGACGGTCTTGCCGTCGAACAGACCGGCGGGCTGCGCGCCCTTGAGGCACATCGTGCCGCAACCTTTCTGCTCTTTGCCACCTTCCATCATGTGGTCGTCTTTTGCGTTCATCCAGTTGCCCATCATCGCGTGGCCCTTGGATGCACAGGTAAGATCGATGACGCTGCCTTTGATCGTTTTCATGTCAGGCGTCATCTGGGTGGCGAAAACCGCCCCCGCAATCAAGCAAGATATCGCCAGGATTGTGGCGATGGTGAGAGTTCGAGACCGTTTCATGTGGACTCCTTTTTTTGGTGGCGTGGGTGAGCGTTGGTACGCTACGAGCACATTCGCACGCGCGTGTTCATTCGGCTATGAACTCGGTAACAACTCGCGTCGCTCGACAGCTCAACCTGTAGCCGTGCTTACGTTTCCATGACCCAATAAGAAAGAAGAACGTTTATGAGGCCGAGCGCGTTATGGACTGGTTCCATCACCCTCGTCGTCTTGCTTTCGACCGCACCGAGCATCTGTGCATCCGAGAGCCAGCTCGAGAAGGGGGCGAGAGACGATGGCGGCTTCGTCGGGGTGGGATTCGCGCACGACCTCTGGGGTGGAGCCTCGGGTCGGGAGTTCTTATCGATCGGAGGACGCTACGGGCGGATTCTCACGCACGCCCGAGGACCCGGGTTTCTGCGCGGCCACTTCGCTCTTAATGCGGAGGTGGCGCCGCTGTTTCTCATGTTCCAAGAGTCGACGGTTTACGGGTTCAACGGCGTCATGATGGCCCGCTACTACCTAGCGACCGATAGCAGACTCACGCCCTTTGTCTCGTTCGGACTGGGTATTCTCGTTTCGACCGATAAGATCCCGGAAAACACGGCGCGGCTCAACTTCACGCCGCAGATCGGAGCCGGTGTCTCGATTGCGGCGGGGAACGGGAGGATGGTCACTCTCGAATATCGCCTCCACCACCTGTCGAACGCGGAGCTCGTGTTGCCGAATCCAGGCGTTAATTCGAGCTACTTCCAAATTGGCGTGAGCGTCGAGTTGAAGCGGTAGCTTTCGTAAGCCTTGGCAACCGACTCTCCGAGTCGTTAGAGTGTCGCTGTAGAGAACGGGTCACCCGAAGGAGGCGTATGGAGCTCGGTACATTTTCTGTAAGCTTGGCAGTCAAGGATCTCGAGGCATCGCGGGCGTTCTATGAAAAGCTCGGTTTCGAGCAGTTCGCGGGCGACGCGAGTCAGAACTGGTTGATCTTGAAGAACGGGAGTCACACCATCGGTTTGTTTCATGGGATGTTCGACAAGAACATCCTGACCTTCAACCCAGGCTGGGACCAAGACGCCAAACCACTGGACAAATTCACCGATATCCGTGAGCTAAAGCGACAACTCGTCGCCGCGGGCGTGAGCGTGTCCGCCTCCGCGGACGAGAGCAAGAGCGGGCCGGCCAGCTTTACGCTCGAAGACCCCGACGGGAATCCAATCCTCGTGGATCAGCACGTCTGAGGCCGCGACGCGAGCCCTGCGCTCCTATTCTGCCCGTGATGTGACTTTCCGTCTGAAACGCCATCCAATCGATATGTAAACGACCCATTTCACTCTGTTGGGTCGTCGTTATCGAACATCTCGATGAATGGCTAGGAGTTACCTCATGGGAATGGTTTCTGAGTTTCGTGATTTCGCCGTCAAGGGCAACGCCATGGACATGGCGGTTGGGATCATCATTGGTGGCGCCTTCGGGAAGATCGTCACTTCATTGGTGTCGAACGTCATCATGCCCCCCATCGGACTGTTGATGGGCGGTGTCAACTTCGACAATCTCTTCTGGGTCCTTGGAGCGCGATCGTTCGAGACCTTGGAGGCGGCAAAAGAGGCGGGCACCCCGGTGCTGGCTTACGGGACGTTCGTCCAGAGCCTCGTCGATTTCGTGATCATCGCATTCGTGATCTTCATCATGGTCCGCTCGATCAATAATCTCCGAAACAAAGAAGAAGCGAAACCGGCTGAGCCACCGAAGCCAAGTGAAGAGGTGGTTCTTCTCCGTGAAATCCGAGACGGGCTCAAGAGCTGACGAAACCCGAGCTGCCGCGCTACCTGTCCATTCCCTTAGATAAGGATCTTGATTGAAAATGAAAACCATCACAAGAAATCTCGTTGTTCTCTTCTTCGTATCTCTCGCCACCGCGTCCATCACGCTGGCCCAGGAGGAGAAAAAACTCGGCTGGGCCGACACCGCCGAAGTGTCTTATGTGGCCACGGGCGGTAACGCCAAGGCCAACACACTCGGTCTGAGAAATCTCCTGACGCGAACGTGGGAGAATGCGCTGTTCAACTTCGAGACCGCGGCTCTGCGCGCCTCCACCGGCACGATCCTCCGCAGCGCGGTCGGGACGCCGGAGTCCTTCGATGTCACCGAAGAGACCATCTCGGCCTTGACCGCGGAGAACTACTTGGTGCGATCTCGCTACGACCGCACGGTCAGTGGTCGGCTCGTTTGGTATGTGGGCGGCGGTTGGGACCGCAACGCCTTTGCGGGTATCCAAAACCGATACGAAGGTATTGGCGGTCTCGGGCACGTTTGGTTCGACGAGGACTCTAGGAAGTTCCGTACGACTTACGGTATCTCCTTCGTCCACCAAGAGGACGTCGTACTGAATCCCAATCTCGACCGGACTTTCGCGGCCGCACGGCTATCGTCGGACTACTTCCGAAAGCCCACCGGCACGACGGAGTACGTGAACAAGATGATCGTCAATCAGAACTTGCAAGAGACGAGCGACCTTCGTTTCGACATGGTGAACTCCATCGCGGTGGCACTAAGCTCGCGCTTGGCGTTGAAGGTGACTCATCAGGTCTTGTTCGACAACCTACCGTCCTTGGAAGAAGTTTCGTTGACGAGCCCGACGGCCGGCTCCGGCGGGACGGTGCTCGTGCCTCTGCAAAAATTCGATACCGTCTTCAATGTCGCGCTAGTGATCGGGTTCTAACGGCGCCGTGAGTAGGTCATTCATGATCTGCGTGACGGGTCGGAAAGAACTGGGCGAGCATCTCCGGGATGTAGTGGCGCCATGATGTCGGCGAGTGACCGATCGGAGCCGTGCGCGCGTTGACGACATAGCCCTTCGCGCGGAACGTGTCGAGCGCGTTGTAGTAGTCGCCGAGGAAGCGGACGTCGTAGGACGCACCGAGCACGAAGAGCTCTAGCGGTGTCGCGTCTTGGTCGAAGACGCGCGCCAATAGATCGGTCGGAGTGATGGCTGGAGCCAGCATGCCGCAGTAACGAAACACGTCCGGGGCACTCCAGGCGAGGTGGAAGGCTCCGAGTGCGCCTCGTGAGCCACCGACCACCGCTCGTCCAACCGGTTCGGCGAGCGTCTCATAGTCGCGATCGATGCGTGGCACCAACTCTCGGATCACGACTTCGATGAAGGTGGGGGCGCCGCGATACTCAGTCCCTCGGTCGAGAGGATCCACGAAGACGGCGACCACCGGGGCGAGGGTGCCGAAAGCGATCGAGGCGTCGACGATCGAAGGGGCGCCGACCTCTTGCACGTAGGCGCTTCCATCGTTGAAGTAGACGACGGGATAAGGTGCAGCCGCCGGATAACCCGGTGGTGTGTATACGTGGACGGTGCGTCCATCTGCGAGCGAGAACTGGTCGACATTGCCGCGTTGTTCGCGCGCGGTGTCGACGAAGCGCGACCGACGGTAGTCCGGCATCTCGATCGCAGAGCGCACCATGCCGAAGGTACGCGCGGCAAGAGGGTTATTCGGATCTCGGACCGGCTCGGCGTCACCGTAGGAGAACCCGTACTCGACCCTGGCATCTCGGGTTAGCTCGATCGTAGCGCGGTACCACCGCGTTTCGTCCACTCGGACCATGACGCCCCCAAGCGGACCGGAGGCATCCGGGTAACGACCCCATCCGTTGAAGTCACCGACGATGCGCGGAGGCTCGAAGCCGCGCGCTTCCGCGTAGAACGTGACCCGATTGCCGTCGACGGCGGGCGAACCATCGATGTCGGGGAGCTGGGTCACGACGAACATCATCAGAAACGCGATCGTCATCTGAGGATAATCTTCGTTATCACCAAGCGCGTCAAATCACGTAGTCGCACTCCCGGATTGGAGCGTGGTCGCCGGTCGTCGTCGGACCGGTCACCATATTGAAATATTCCGAATAGTCCGTCTAATATAGGAACCCTTTCTAGAGGGCTCATTGACGGGAGATTCAAAATGAAACGTTTCCTCGCAGCGCTAGCGATTTCGTGCTTGACGTCCTTCTCCGCGTCCGCTCAAACGCTCACGCCGCTCAGCTTCCGCGTCCTGGACGCGGAATATAGCGATGCACTCGAGCGGATTGTCGCGATTTCCGCTGAGCAGGCGGCGGTGCACGTCTACGATCCGACGACGACTCAGGATGTGGAGATCCCACTCCCATTGCCCCCAACGAGCGTTTCGGTGGGCCCGGACGGAAGGTTTGCTGCCGTGGGACACGACGGGTGGGTTTCGTATGTCGACTTGGAGCTAGCCGTCGTGGAGCAGACCCTCGCGGTTTCTGCGGACGTCATCGACGTGGTGCTCGCCGACAACGGCTTCATCTACGCTTTCCCGCGACGTGACCAGTGGGAGAACATCCGCTCCATCGAAATCGCGACTGGGCAAGAAACGCTCCACGTCGGTCGGTCGATCCGCGCGGGCACTTTGGTGAAGCTCCACCCGGACGGAAACGCGATCTACGGAGCCAATAACGGACTGTCACCCTCCGACATCGAAAAGTACGACATCTCCGGGGGACCTGCAGAGTACCTCTATGACTCGCCCTACCATGGAGACTTCCAGATGTGCGGAGACCTGTGGATCTCCGAGGATGGTCTTCGGATTTTCACCCGATGTGGCAACGTGTTTCGATCGTCTCCGATCCAATCGCAGGACATGCTCTACAACGGCAGCCTCAGCATGACCTCGAAAGTCGAGTACGCGGAGCACTCGACGGCGTCGAACAAGGTCTTGGTGATTGACGAAGACCAAGACACGGAGCTCCAGACATACGGCTACGATTTTCTCGCTTTCGAGGGCTCGACTCCGTTACCGGACTTCGAGATCCCGACCGGAACGTTCGATTCACACGGGCGTTTCGTTTTCTACAACTCCGACGGCACCCAGCACTATGTCATCGTGCAGGCGGATCCCAGCTCTGCGCTTCTTCTCGACTACGGCGTCGTGAGCTTTGGGAGCGTGCCCGTTCAGACTTGCGACATCGAGCTGGATGCGAACGTGTATGGCAGCGGTGAGCTCGTGACCGCAACCCAGCTGAGCATCGCGAATGCCACCGGAGCCCCGCTCGCGATCGAATGGAAGGTTTGGCTGCACACACCGGCGGGTGACGTTGGCATCTTGAACCTCGGCGCTAACGGTTCGTTCGTCATGCCGCCCGGATTCGAAAGGGATTTCGGTCCGCTTCCCTTGTTTCCGATTGGTGCGGGAGTCTCGCCGGGCGCCTATTCCATCGACTGCCGGATCATGAATCCGGCAACTGGAGCGACCCTCCTTCTGGATCAGAACCCATTCCTGGTCCAGTAGCTTTTCGATCCCGCGCGAGCACGAGGCCCGGCTCCGACCCGTTGCTCGAATCGCGTTTTCTGGTAGGGTGGAAGCTTCCCCGGCGTCGCGCGCTCAGCGCGATCGAGCGTCGCGTGTGATGAAACGTTTGTGGGCCTGAGCCCCTTCGCGCTCACGCTCGCAGCGCACCGGGGCGACCCCGCTCGACCACGAACGACGCGCCGGTTCGCATCGTCGCGTCTACGGGCGTGAACGGGCTCGATAGGAACTGAAGATCGGCGCGGAAAACGTCGCGCTCAATCCGACATCGGACATAGCCCCGGTGGTCTCCGTCGAAGAACCGCACCTGAGGGTTGTCGGCGAGACTCGCTTGGATCTGCGCGGTGCGACTGGTGCGCGATGAGAGAGACGTGCCCGCGAGCTCTGTCATCACGACGCCTCCCTCTGGCACATCCGGGTTCTCGTGGATGTCCCGCACACAGAAGTTGTGCCAATCCCCCGCGAGCACGACAGAGCTTCCAGGAGCCCTAGAGGCGACCGCATCGACGACGCGCTGTCGCTCCTGCGGATAGCCGTCCCATGCGTCGCGATTGTGCTCGGGCGCGCTTCCGCCCGTGAAGGTGTAGCGCCCGAACCACACTTGCTGGGCGATCACGTTCCAGCCTCCAGCGAATGGTTCGAGGCCGGACACGAGCCACTCTCGTTGACGCGTCCCCAACATCGTTCGCTCCGGCGCGTGCCGTTCGGTGCAGTCGAGGTTGATGTAGTCGCCCGTCGTACAGACTTGGTCCGAGCGGTACTGTCGGGTGTCGAGCAAATGAAACTGGGCGAGGCTCCCGAAGGGATAGCGCCCATAGAGCCGCAGATCCAGCCCGCCCCCCGCGGCGACGGGGAAGTGCCGCAGCGGCATGTGCTCGTAATAGGCCTGGATCGCGGCGAGCTTGCGGACCAGAAACTCTGTCGGAGTCTGTCGGTGGGGATCTTGAGGGTAGGCCGAGGCCCAGTTGTTGTTGACTTCGTGATCGTCCCACGAGGTCAGCCAAGCACAGGCGGCGTGGGCGCTCTGAAGATGCGGATCCGACTTATAGAGCGCGTAGCGATTCCGATAGCCGGCAAGTGAGAAAACTTCGTCGCTATCGTGTTGCCGGACGATCCGCCCTTCGGCGAGAGGCGACGTCTTGTTCTCGTAGATGTAGTCGCCGAGGTGAACGATCAAATCGAGGTCATCCTCGGCCATGAACCGATAAGGCAAGTAATAGCCTTGCTCGTAGTGCTGGCACGACGTATAGGCGAAGTCGACTCGGGCCGGCCGCGATGAAGGCGCGGGTAACGTCCGCGAGTGACCTATCGGGCTCTCTTCGTTGCCGGCGGAGAACTGATACCAGTAGTCGGTCGCAGGCTTCAAACCCACCGCGATCGGATGCAGCGAATGGGCGAGCTCCGGCATCGCCGCGACGGTCTCGTCGATCACGACGTGGCTCATGCGAGCATCCGTAGCGACCCGGTAGCGGACCCGCACGTCCTCGGGCGGCATCCCACCGCCCTCGAGTGGCGAAGGTGCCAGGCGCGTCCACAAAACGAGGCTCGTCGACGAGGGAGCCCCCGACGCGACCCCCAGAGAGAATGGGTTGGTCTGGAACCGAGGTTGGGAGCTCACCTGGCGCGGCCAATGCGCGAGCGATAGACCCGCGGTCGCCATGACGAACTGCCGCCGCGTCAACCTGCGAAGGTCGAACCCATCGCTCGTCATCGTGCGTTTTTCGAGTTTACCATCGCCGCGAGCGAATATTGCTAAGGTGTGTCGATAGGTAGGTGACCATGAAACGAACGTACTGGTTGATGTTGTGGGCTGCCATCGGTTCGGCAGCATGTGACGTGCGTGGGGACGCGTCGCTACCGGCGCCTGCGCCCGCTTCCGCCGCGACCGCTCACTACCTCGCGAACGCGGGGGTCCTCGTCGAGCGAGGAGAGATCAAGATCGTCTTCGACCCTCTCTATCGAAACGGTTTCGGCACCTACCGCTTGTTGCCGGAACCGCTCGAACGAGCGCTCTTTGCGGGAGATCCTCCGTTCGACGGCCTCGACGCGGTGCTCGTCAGCCACTACCATGGCGATCATTTCTCCGCAGTGGACCTGTTGCGTCTGTTGAGCGAGCGGACCGAGCTCGTCCTCTACGCGCCCGCTCAAGCGGTGGCGGAAATGCGCGAGCTCGCTGGATCCGAACGGCAGGCGATCTTCTCGCGAGTGAACTCTGTAGCGCTCGAGTACAAGGATCCTCCCGTCGTCATGGAAACGAGCGACCTCATCGTCGAAGCCGTCAGGATCCCGCACTCCGGCTGGCCCGACGGCCGCCTCGATGTCGAGAACCTCGCTTTTCGCGTCACGCTCGGCGGGGACACGACCGTGCTTCACCTTGGAGATGCGGACACGAGAGACGTCCATTACGCCCATGACGCAGACTACTGGTCTCGTCGAGACATCGACATGGCGTTTCCGCCGTATTGGTATCTCGCCTCGAAGGACGGCAGGGGCGTTCTGAAAAACCGGCTCACGCCGAACGCCGCCGTCGGAGTCCACGTCCCGAAAGACATGCCGCGAGACCCTGCCGGTCGACCGGCCGAGTATCGAGACGCGGACTTGTTCACCACGCCCGGAGAAACCCGGGAGATAAAAGACTAAGGCAATGCGTCCGGCAGCCACGTCTCATGGACGTGTCGCCATTTCACGCCGTTTACGGTTCCCGGAGCACGGCTGAACACGACCGTGCTGAGGCGGGCGCGGGTCTCGCCGCCGATACGTTGCCACTCCTCGTAGGTTGCGATCCGAGTCTCGTCGTCGAGCTCGCGGCTCCGGAAGTTCTCGATCCAGATGCGAACCCCCCGGTCTCGATGGACGCCGTGAGCACCGGCAAGAGAGCTCGTGATCGCCTCTCGGGAGCTCTTGACGCCTTCCGGTGAGACGATCTCGAAGTCGTCTTCCAGGACCGCCTCGAAGCGAGTGAGGCCGGAGCCTGTGGGCGTATTGGGAATGATGCCGCCGAACCAATCTTCGAAGAACTGGTGAAGCTCGAAGACCTCTTCCCGGCAGCGGGCGTTGAAATCTGTTTCGGTCATAGTCTCTCCGGTCACGGGTTGGCTCGGAAGAAAGTCGTTCACGTCCAACAAGGCGACGTCGTCGCGCTTTCTCAACTGATCGACGATCCAGTATTTGTGGCCTCCGCCGAAAGTCACCAAGACGCGCTTTCCAGCCGCTCGCTCGATCGTCTGCTCGATCAAGGCGTAGTGCGCGCGATTGATCTCGGTCCAGCCGCCGGGACCGATCCATTCGTTCAAATAAGCATCGTAAATCTCGAGCTCCTCGCGCATGACCGCGTCGTAACGATCGGAGTGGATGAAACGCGGGTCGTCCATCGTCGTCGGATCCGGTCGCGACCTCCGGGCCGCTTCGATCTTCCGGTCGTACTCTCGCTTCGTCGCCGCTTGGGCGGGGTCGGTGTTGAAAACCCCGAGCCGGGTGCGGCGCAAGTCGGACATCTCCTGGGTCCATCCCGCGCAAGGAACGATCTCGAAATCCATCTCCCTCGAAAGCGGTAGCAGGACGTCCGTGTATTCCGGGAAGCGCACCGCGCGCGACTCTTCCATC
>JAJCXL010000510.1 GCA_029263435.1 Acidobacteriota bacterium
AGCCGGTCCTCGTCGGCCTGGCCACGGGAGCTGTCCTTGCGCTCGTTGGCACGAGGTTCGTGGCAACCCTTCTCTTCGGCGTCGGGGCTTGGGATATGGCGAGCTTTCTGAGCTCGCTCGCTTTGCTTTTCACCGCCGCGCTCGTCGCGAGCTATCTACCCGCCCGTCGAGCGGCGGACGTCAATCCCGCCGTCACACTGCGCCGCGACTGAATCGCTCGGAGCATTGACACCCCTCCGTGAGACGCCTACATTCGCCGTATGGATTCTTCGACGGCAGAGTTCCTCGGCTCGCTGGGTGTGCTCCTCCTACTGGTGGCGTTTTTTCTCAACCTGTTCGGCTATTGGGAGCACGGGACCCGCGCGTATCAAGTTCTGAACGCAGTAGGAGCCGGGCTCTCGTGCTACTCGTCTTACTTGATTGAGTTTCCGCCCTTCGTCGTCCTCGAAGGCACCTGGTGCATCGTTGCTATCGTTGCATTGGTCATGTCTTCGCGACGAGAGGCCTTGTAGCTAAGGATGTCTCTGACTTCCGCTCGCGAAGCAGTAGAAGAGTCCGTCTCCTCCAGACGCCTGAAGCTCCGCCTGGCTGCAGCCTCGCGAGGCGTGGGCGGCGTTCCAGGAGCTCCCGTCGTCACCGCCCCCCTCGCGATCGTGGTGACCGACCATGGCGGCGCCTTCGTCAGCGCTCGTCCAGTTGTCGCAGTTGAGCCCTACCGCCGCGGTGCCGTCTGCGAGGGTACCGGTCAGGATGTCGTGCCGATTCGGCTCGTCGCCGCGTCCGGTGACGACCTCCCCCTTTTCGTTGAGAGACGACGTCTTGCCGAGCGCCTCGTTGTCTTTTCGGTGGAGGTCCGAGACGCCCCTCGCGATCAAACGTCCTTTGGCGTTGAACCACGGGCCCGTGCCGATGCGGTCGCCCGCGTGGACGGAGGCCCGGCCGCTAAAGCTCGTGCTCAGATAAGCGCGCCACGTCCGATCCCCACCGCCGACCGCCTCGGCGAGTCGTTGGCAATGTCGGTCCGCCCCTGCAAGCCCCTCCAGGTGTCCGCCGTTTCCCATCCCCACGCTCGTGATGAAAAACGTCATCCGGTTGGCGGGAGGCGGGATGATGTCCTCCGGACGTCTCGCGATCTCGTCGAGGTCGATGGCGTACTTCTCTCCGTCCCGCTCGAAGACCGCGACCTTGTTCTCGGGGTCGGCGAAGTGAAACGCGGAGCCATCGGCGAGCCGCGTCGAGTAGAAGCCGAATCGGTCGGGAAACTCCGCTCTGAGCAAAGCGGTGATCGTCTGTCCGGCATCGTCGAAGGCTGCTCCGAAGTCGTTCAGCTCATCCCCGCCGGCTTCGCTCGTATGGCACGCGGCGCAAGTGACGGACTCCGTCGAACGGAACGGATCGGAGCGGAACATCCGGAAGAACTCTTCGCGCGCCTCAACGGGCCGAGGCACAGCTCCGAGCACCAGAAGGCAAGCGAGCAGAAGTTCACGCCGGGGGCCAGTCATTTCACCGTCTCAGAATCGTTCATGAAATAGGGCGGAAGTCCGGGTTTCGTCTCACGAAGAATCTGAAGAGCGTCCTTTCGCTCTTCGCGCGAGAGTCTGTCATAGAGACCGCGGTATATCCGCAGCTTCAGCTCTTGCGACAAAGCGTCGAACGACGGGCTGTATATCATGTAGCTCAATCGATAGCGAAAAAGCCGTCGCTCGAGATCGAAGTCGCGCAGAGACCGTCCCTTGGAATCGGTCGGGCCCCGGAGCGGAAATGTATCCGTGAAGGTCGAGACGCCTTCGACCGGCTCCGGCAACCGGACTTCCTCGTCGAAAAGCATATAAGTGACCAGAGCACGGAGGTCGGCGTCGAGCTGCGACCGCTCGGAGTCGGTCCACTCTCCGTCGTGCGCCGCGATCCGTTCTTGCCAGCTCAACCGCGTGATGTAGTTGAGCATTTGAGTCTGGTGCTCGAACGTCATGAGCGCGACGATATCGCTGACGGGAGAAAGGTAGCCGCCGGGGTCGAACTTGTCGTAAAGGTGCGTTCGGTTGCGCGTCGATCCGACGTCCAACCGAAACGGCTGCGCGGGGTTCGATGCGACGGCGTTCGAGCGATCGCTTTGCTGCCCACGCCTCGCGTTCACGTACCACCCTCCCCACCGATCTTCCAGAGCGCTACGATGATCCGTGATGATGGCGTCGGCTCGCGCGGGCTTGCCCGTCGGCCCGGGAAACACCGAGCCCACGAAGAGTCCCGCGACGCCCAGAGTCGCCGGGCCCAGGTGGCAGTCGAGACAAACCTGTCGGCGTTCGAAGCCTCCCGTCGACAACGTCCCGAGCTTCGCGCTGTAAAAGACGGGTCCTATCTCCGGGTCGACGGCTGCGATCTCGACGAGATCACTGCCGCGGACGAAAGCGACAGCGACCTCGTCGTTGAAATAGATCGCCCTCGGGTTGTCGGGAGCGATGTGTTTCGCTTGAAAGCTCGTCTTGGCGAAAGCGAGCGCCTGGGAGTCGACCGGCACGTCGAGTCGACGCAGCAGGGAGGCGAGGTCCGAAAGGCTCGCCACATCGCTCGGTAACAGTCGAGCAACGGGATCGGCGACGTCGCGTTCGGCGTATTGGATGGCCGGATGGTCGGCCGGCAGATCGGGAAGGTACTCCTGCACTTGGGGAGTCAGAACGGCTGCGGCTAGAACGAAGAGACGAATCAGTGACAACTCCCTAGACCTTCGATATTCGCGAACTGTACAACGATCGCCTGCGTGGAACCACGGCTCGGTTGTCGTCGCGCTCCCGGATCCCCTACTATTCTCGGTGCGAGAGGGAGGTCGAGGGC
>JAJCXL010000511.1 GCA_029263435.1 Acidobacteriota bacterium
TGCGCTCGCGCTCCCGGAGCCCGAAGATGACGTCGGGGTCGTTGCCCGCGTCATAGATCGCCGTCACCCCACTGTACAGGTAGCCGTGAAGCGCTTGGACGCCGCCTCTGAGATGCACGTGCATGTCCATGAGACCAGGGATAGCGAACTTCCCGGTTCCGTCGATAAGCGAAGCATCCGAGGGCGGGTCCACATCCGCGCCGATGGCCGTGAATCGACCCTCTTCGATCACGAGGCTCACTCCGGGGACCGCGAGCGCCCCGGTCCCGTCGATGAGAGTTACGTTCGAAACGACGAGCGATTGAGCAAAGGTCGAGCTCGCAGGAGCGACGACCAAGAGCGCGGCACAAGCGAGGCGGTGCATCCCGGGATGATACCGGGTGCAGCCCGTCGAGGCCATCCCCGCAACGTGTTAGAATTTCTCCCCATTCGCCTACAAGAAGGAGCTTCGTCATGAAGACAACAGGCACTCTTTCTCTCGCGTTGCTCGCGGCAGGTATCGCGTTCTCCCAAGAGAACATCACGTACCAAACGCCTCCCGCCGCCATCGCTGCTATCGCCGACGCACCCCCCACGCCGAGTGTCGCGCTCGATCCAACGAAGCAGTGGTTGGTGGTGCTCGAGCATCCGAGCTTGACATCGATCGACGAGCTCTCCGAGGCAGAGCTTCGTCTCGCCGGACTCCGGATCGCACCTGCGACGAACGCGCGAAGTCGACGAAACCTAGCCACCGGTCTCGCGCTCGTGTCGATTGGCGATGGCTCGGAGCGTGCGGTCAGGGGGCTCCCGTCCGCTCCCGCCCTCGATCACGTGACCTTCTCCCCGGACGGCACCAAGGTCGCTTTTTCTCATACGACGAGGTCGTCGCTCGAGCTGTGGGTCCTCGACGTTGCGAGCGGAGCCGCGAAGCGCGTTCATGCGAGCGTCAACGGCGTGTTTCGAGAAGATCCGTTTTCTTGGATCGGCGATACCGGGGCTCTCCTCGTCAAGGCCGTGCCCGAGAGCCGAGACCAACCACCGACCGCACCTCGCGTGCCGACCGGACCCATCGTCCAACAGACGACCGGCGAGGTCTCGCCTGCCAGGACCTATCAAGATTTGCTGACGAGCGCGCATGACGAGAACCTGTTCGCGTACTACTCGACGTCGCAGCTGACGCGGATCGCGGCCGACGGCCCCTCCACGACGTTGGGTGAGCCCGCGATATTCGCTCACGCAAAGGCGTCGCCGGACGGTGGGCTCGTCCTCGTCGAACGCCTGGCGCATCCGTTCTCCTACCTCGTGCCCTATTCGCGTTTCGCGAGCGAGATCGACGTGTGGGACATGAGTGGAACGGAAGTGAAAAGCGTCGCGGTCCTTCCGCTCGCCGAGGACGTGCCGGTTGGACGAAACGCTGTACGTACCGGACGCCGCGAGGTCGGCTGGCGGGCCGATGCCGACCGCACCCTCTACTGGGTGGAGGCACGCGACGGCGGCGACCCACTCGCGAAAACAAAATATCGCGATGAGGTGTCCACGTGGCGCGCGCCGTTCGAAGGCGATCCGGAATCTCTCGTGAGCTTGAGCTATCGCTTCGCGGACATCTATTGGGGCAGTGATGACGTCGCCCTCGTCGAAGAGTGGTGGTGGGCCAATCGGAGCGAGCGGTTCTGGCACGTGAAGCCGGGAGCGAGCGATCAACCGCCGGTGAACGTCTTCGACTACTCGTACGAGGATCGCTACAACGCGCCGGGAACACCTCTCCTCTCTTCGACCGCGCGCGGCACTCGGGTGCTCATGACGGCCTCGGATGGTCGTATCTTTCTCACTGGAGAGGGCGCGTCGCCTGAAGGCAATCGACCTTTCGTCGATGCGTTCGACGTCGCCACCGGCGAGAAGACGCGCCGGTTTCACTCGCAGCCTCCTTATTACGAGACGCCGGTGACGTGGATCGACCCCGAAGCGGGGACCCTCCTCACGCGGCGGGAGTCGCAAGACGAGCCTCCGAACTACTTCATCCGCGACACCGGGAAAGGCACGGCCCGTGCGCTGACGAGCTTCGCCCATCCTTACCCCGAGCTCGCGGGAGCGGGTCGAGAGCTCATCCGCTACGATCGTGACGACGGGGTCAAGCTCTCCGCGACTCTGTACACGCCGGCAGGGTGGGAGCCCACTAACGGGCCACTCCCGATGCTGGTCTGGGCCTACCCCCGTGAGTACAAGAGCGCCGCCGCCGCGGCCCAAGTGCGAGACTCCCCGCACCGGTTCTCGCGCGTCTCGTGGGGCTCACCTCTTTATTGGCTGACAGAAGGCTACGCCGTCATGGAAGGCGCCACGATGCCCATCGTCGGCGAAGGGAACGAGGAGCCGAACGACAGCTACGTGAAGCAGCTCGTGGCGAGCGGGCAGGCCGCGGTGGACGAAGCGGTCCGTCGCGGCGTCGCCGACCCCGAGCGAGTCGGTATCGGTGGCCATTCCTATGGCGCGTTCATGACCGCGAACTTGCTGGCACACTCGGACATCTTTCGGGCCGGCATCGCGAGAAGCGGCGCTTACAACCGAACCCTGACCCCGTTCGGGTTTCAATCCGAGCAACGGACGTTTTGGCAAGCGCCGGAGATTTACTTCGCGATGTCACCGTTCATGCACGCGGACAAGATCAACGAGCCGATCCTTATGACTCATGGCATCGCGGACAACAACTCGGGCACGTTTCCGATCCAGAGCCGACGCCTCTTCCACGCTCTCAAAGGGCATGGCGCCACGGCACGACTGGTGATGTTTCCCCACGAGAGCCACGGTTTTCGCGCCCGCGAGTCCGTGCACCATACGCTGTGGGAGATGAACCGCTGGCTGGAGAAATACGTGAAAGAGGCCGCGCCGAGAGATGCGGCCACCGACATGAACTAAACGAAGGCCGGAGCGTGAAGAAAAGGGGACAGGTCTGGAGCTCTGTCCCTCTAAACAGCTGACTAAGCAGGAAAAAGGCTTCAGAAAAAGGGGTCAGACCCCTTTTTCTTGCCCCGAGCGATGACTCCATGACCGAAGTGACGGAGCTTCTGAATCGGTGGGGAGAGGGCAAGCAAGACGTCCTCGACCAGCTCATGCCTTTGGTCTATGCCGAGCTCCGAAAGCTGGCTCGAAGCTATGTCCGCAACGAACGGCCGAACCACACGCTCAACGCGACCGCGCTCGTGAACGAGGCCTATATCCGGCTCGCGGGCCAAAAGTCTCACCAGTGGCAGAATCGCTCCCACTTCTTCGGCATCGCCGCGCAGCTGATGCGACGGGTCTTGGTGGACCACGCGCGCCGGAAGCGCTCGGACAAACGCGGCGGGGGCGATGTCGCCATCGAGTTCGATGAGAACAAAGGCATCTCCGCCAGACCTTCCGAGCTCATCGCGCTCGATGATGCGTTGAAGGCTTTCGCTCAGCTCGACGAACGAGGCGCACGTATCGTGGAGCTGCGTCAGTTTGGCGGCTTGACGAACGAGGAGGTCGCGGATGTGCTCCACATCTCTCCGGCG
>JAJCXL010000512.1 GCA_029263435.1 Acidobacteriota bacterium
TCGTTATAGAGGATGACGAGGTCGTCATATTGCACGTAGAACGCGTTGACGTAGTCGGGGGTGTGACAATGCTGGCAAACGTCTTTCATGCGGGCGCGCTTGTCAGAAGCGGTATCCGCGATGAGACCTCGACGAAGGCTTTCATCGGTCTCGGTGACGATCGCTCCGTCGACATCGGTGTCCATCACGAGGCTGATGGGGGGCCGGTTGCTCCAAGAGATCCGCTCGCCGGGATCATGAGTGATACGGCCGTCGTTTCGCGTGTGCCCCGACATATGACAAGTCGCGCAGGTGGGTGCTTGAGAGTAGTCCTGGCCGAGCACCCAATCGGCAGCGTCCAAGTTCATGCTCTCTCGCAAGTCGCGATAGGCCACGCCGTGCTTGGACTCCTCGTAGATCTCTTTCTGAGGGTGGTCGGGGCCGAGGTGGCACTTGCCGCAGTTCTCAGGCTGGCGCGCGCGGCGCGGCGAGAAGTCGTGACGGCTGTGACATGCCGAGCACGACCCCCGAGAGCCGTCGAGGTTCAGCCTGCCGATGCCCGTGTTCGGCCAGCTTCCCGGGTGGAGAACCGGTTTGCCGCTCTCGTCCCTCTGGATCCGACCGACGGCGTCCAGGTTCGTTGGCTTGCCGGACGCGTCGGGCTCCAGATCCGAGACGGTGATGGGCTCCCCGCTCGTGGACTCGAGCGCGATCGTCGAGCCGTGGCACTGTTGGCATCCGGAGGACGCGCTCGCGAGCCCGTTGACTTGCGAGATCCCTGGCCGACCCGGCGTCGGGGAATGCGGATTGAACGAGCTCCGAGAGCCCTCGACCGTCTCCGCGAGAAAATTGTCCAGCGACGCAAGAATGTTTCCGGCCGCGGCGTGGTGACTCTGTGCGAACTCCTGCACGATCTCCGCATGGCAAGAAGAGCAATCCCGGGGCGTCACGACCGTCGCGATGAGCTTCCCGTAGTGGGTGAACCCGTCGGCATCGCCCTCTTGCGCTTGATGGCAGCCCACGCAACCGACCCCGGTCTCGGCATGCGTGCTCGTCTTCCAGTGGTCGACGATGCCTGGAGTCGACTGACCGTGGCAATCGACACACGCCTGCGACTGCGCGGGTACGGCGACCGTCGCCGGCGCGAGCCCGATCTCCTCGTAGCGGCGCGCGACTTCCATCCGCTGCACGAGAAGGAGCGAAAGCAGAAAAATGAGAGATAACACGGCGATCACCGTGCGCTTTTGGTTGAGACTCATAGCATTTGCTCTAGTGGGTGACCAACGCTTCCCACATGGTCAATCCGATAATGCTGAGAACCGCGACGATTCCGATCCAAACGCTCGCTTCCGTGTAACGCGTTTTTCGGCGGATCCAATCGTCGATGAACGGCCAGCAATACATCGTGAACACGATGAGTCCGGTCGACAACACCGCAAACGTTCCGGAGAAGAGCTTCAACCATCGAAACGTGACGTAGAAGAACCACTCCGGTTTGATGACTTCGGGCGTGACCAGCGGATTCGCCCGTGGGCCGACGGTCACGGGATAGACCGTCGCGAGCACGCTGAGGACGATCATCAGAGTCAGCCCGACCATGAGCTCCGTGTAGAGATGATCGGGGAAGAAATTGAAATGCTTTCGCTCGGCCTTGTCTTCGCCTTCGAACTGAAGCTCGGTCACGCCTTGAAGACGGATGATCCCAATATGGATCACCAGAAGGAGGATGAGAGCGACCGGCAACACCGCGGCATGGAGGATGAAGAATCGCGGCAGCGTTTGGCGACTATAGGTATCCGCACCCAAGAGCATCGTCCTGAGAAAATCACCCACCACCGGCACGCTCCCGGTGATGTTCGCCGCGACGGTCGCACCCCAGTAGCTGAGCTGTTCGTAGACCAGGCTGTAGCCGGTAAAGCCGAGCATCAACGTGCAAATGAGAATGGTCATCCCAACCATCCAGTTGATCTCGCGCGGCTTCCGGTAGGCACCGGTGAAGTAGACCCGCATCTGATGAAGGATGACGGCGGCGATCATCAGCGTCGCGCCCCACTTGTGGAGACCGCGCAGGAACCAGCCAAAGGACACGTTTTGAGTGATGGCTCTTACCGAGTCATAGGCCGAGCTCGTGCTGGACTCGTAGTAGACCGCGAGAAGGATGCCGGTCACGATCTGAACCACGAATAGATAGGCGGGCGTGCCTCCCAAAGCGAACCACCACTTCTTCAAGTGATTGGGGACCGGCTCGTTCGTCAGCTCCCGCAATGCTCCCGCAGGCACCGGGAGACGCTCTTGAATCCAGGCCACGATCGTCGTCACGTGAGCTTGGTCCCGCGATACAAGCACGGGTCGTGTCCGGGACCCGGAGGACAGGCGCTCGCCGTGACGGGCTCGAGGCGCCGGCGTCCGTCAGCCACGTCGGTAAGAGCGACTTCGATGAACAGGAGCGACGCGTCGACTTTCAACGGGTATTGGAGCAAAGATTGACCCGCGTCCGCAGGCGGACCGCTCGTGGCAACACCGGCCGGGTCGAACACCCCGTTATGACACGGGCAGAAGTAGCGATCGTTTTGGGCTTCCCAATGAACTTGGCATCCGAGGTGCGGGCACACGCTCGACAGCGCGACGAAATCCTCCGCCGCGACCCCGGCCCCTTGACGGGTGATGTTCACCGTCTCCCCCGACGGCGTCCGAAAGACACGGGCTTCCCCCGGGCGGAACTCCTTGGCGTTCGCAACGAACACGAAGCCTCGGACCGACGGACGCGTGGGATAGAGGAATCGGGCCATCATCGCGGCCAGCGTGCCGTACGCGGCCCCGAGGCCGACGAGCATGGCGAGGCGGGACAACTGCGTCAAGGATGCTCGTTGCGACGGAGTCTCCTCGTCGCCCTGCGGGTCTCCCATGGGTCTTGTTCGCTTATTCAATCGACGTGCCACGCCGAAACCGAGCGCCTGGCGCGACTCCATGGATCGTGAAAGGGCGAAAACACCCACTCATGAGGCATAACACCCGGTCATCGCCTCCGACCCTTCGAGCCACGACGCGCCCATCGGAGGGGCAGAAACTACTTGACAATCAATAGATTGATTATCAATATATTGACCATCAAGCTATGACAAAAACACAGGTCCTCCCGCTCACCCCACTCTCCTTTCAAATCGTAATTGCCATCGCCGATCAGCCCCGGCACGGCTACGGCATCGTCAAAGAGATCGAGCGCATCACGGGCTCACCCATGAAATCGAGCACCGGAACTCTGTATCTCGCGGTCCAACGTCTCGAAGAGGCGGGCCTGCTCGAGGAAGAGCCGAGTGACGATTCGAGGCGACGCTACTACCGGCTGACCGCCCTAGGCAGGGAGATCGCGACGGCCGAGACCGAGCGTCTCACGAACCTGGTGGGAGAGGCCCGCGCGAAGAAGCTCGTCGAAGCCCGCCAAGTCGCCGGCTGGATGAAGTCCTCTTCCACGACCCCACGATGAAGTATTGGATCGCCCTGTGCGTCCTGGCTCTGCCGCGGCCATTGCGGCACCGCTTCGGTCGTGAGCTGGTCGATACGGTCGTCGAGCGTGCGAGAGACGTTCGCCTCCGTTCGGGGGCGCTCGCTTCCTGGCTTTGGCTCATCAAGGAATGCACCAGCTTGCCGATCGTCAGCTTGCAGGCGAGGCAGCCCGCGGGGTCGCCTCCCGAAAAGGATCGACGTCCGCAACAGTCACGACGAAGGAGGTCTTCCATGTCCGGTCTGTTCGAAACGATCACGCGAGAGCTCCGACTGGCGTGTCGATCCTTCTTACGAGAACCGGGATTCGCCGTCGTCTCGGTCGGCGCACTCGCTCTCGGCATGGGCGGCGCGGTCGCGATCTTTTCGGTGTATCACTCGGTGCTCGTTCAACCGCTCCCGTTCGCCGAGCCCGAACGGCTCGTCTCCGTTTGGGAAAAGAATCCCGACCGGAACTGGTATCAAGCCCAGGTCGCGGCTGCCAACTATCTCGACTGGCGTGAACAAAGCGAGACCATCGCCGACATGGCAGCCTATTTCGACTGGCTGGATGAAGTCGTCCTCGACGACGGGGACGGCCCGTCGGTGGCGCTTGCGAGCACGGTCACGGGGAACTTCTTCGACGTCATGGGGATAGCACCGTTGATGGGCTCCGGCTTCGAAGACGCTCATACCTGGGACCAGGCAGAGCCTTGTGTCGTCCTCGCCCACGGTTTCTGGTCTCGCCATTTCGGTGCCGACAACGACGTCGTGGGAACGTCGCTGGTGCTCGACGACGTCTCTCATCGCGTCCTCGGCATCATGCCACCAAGCTTCAGCTTTCCGTTCGCGGACACCGATCTATGGCTCCCCGTCGCTTGGGACCCTACGCTCCGGGAGCGCGAGTTCTTCCGACGGGCGCACGGAATGAGAGTGGTGGGCCGTCTCGACGATGGCGCCACGCCGACCCAAGCAACCGCCGAGATCGAGGCGATCGCGGCGAGGCTGGAAGCGGACTATCCCGGCACGAATCAGAACATGGGCGCCGGCGTCACGCCGCTACAGGAATGGATCGTCGGAGACGTGCGCCTACCACTATCTATATTGATGGCGGCGGTCGTCCTGCTCCTGCTGATCGCCTGCGCCAACGTGTCGAACATGCTGCTCGCCCGAATGAGCTCGAGGCTCGACGAGTTCCGCGTCAAGACCGCGCTCGGCAGCCCGCGACATCGACTGGTCTTGCAAGGGCTCACGGAAAGCTTCGTCCTCGCCGTTTTGGGTGGCGGGCTCGGTGTCCTGCTCGGCACCGCCTGCGTGAGACCGCTCTTGGCCGCGAGCCCGGACGGATTTCCAAGGCTGTATGAAGTCTCGACCAACCTCCCCGTGCTCCTGTTCGCCATAGGCCTCACTTTCTTCGTGGCGCTCGTCTTCGGAAGCGTCCCGGCATGGCGAAGCGCCTCCGCCACCGGCACGCTCGGTGGGCGGAATCACTCTCAGAGCCGCGGCAGCCGCCGGGCCACCGGCTGGCTCGTTGCATCCGAGGTCGCGCTCACCTTTCCGCTCGTGGTGGGCTCAGGTCTCATGCTGGCGACGCTGACGCACCTCTCTCGGGTCGAGACGGGGTTCGACGCTTCGGGGGTCGTCGTCACGACACTCATGCTCCCGTCGACCCGCTACGAGGACTCCGGAGATATCGCGCGTTTCTACCGGCAGCTTCACGAAGAGCTCGAGGGGATCTCCGCCGTGGAGTCCGTCGCGATGAGCAGCCGGCTCCCGTTCGGAAACCAGCGCTGGAGCAGCGACTTCACCGCGGAGGGGTGGTCGAGTGAACAGTTCGGTCAGGGGGTCCGGCACGATGAGATCACCCCGAACTTGTTTCGCACGATGGGGGTCCCGCTCATTTCCGGCCGCGACTTCACCACGGCCGATGCCCACGACCAACCACCGGTCGTCATCATTAATGAGACTCTCGCCGAGACCTACTTTCCGGGAGACGATCCGATTGGCAAACGCGTCGTCTTCGACCGCGAGGTCGGAGCCGACTCCGTGTGGCGCACAATCATCGGGGTGGTGGGAAACGTGCGTCGAGAAGCGTTGAGCACGAGAGAAAAGCCCAGTTTCTATGCCCCCGTGATGCAAGAGACGACCCGCCGCGTCCATATCTTGGCGAGAAGCACCGCCGCGCCGGAGATCGTCGTGAGTGCGATCCGAGAGCGCCTCCGGGCGGTCGATCCGAGCCTTCCCCTGTTCGACGTAACGACGCTCGAGCAAACGGTCTCAGCGTCTCTCGCTCGGGAGCGCTATCTCGTCACTCTACTGACGCTCGCTTCCGCGATCGCTCTCGCGCTCGCAAGCATCGGTATTTACGGCGTGGTCTCCCACGCGACCAGTGGCCGGACGAGAGAGATCTCGGTGCGCATGGCGCTCGGCGCTCGTGCAGGCTCCGTCATGGCGCTCGTGCTCCGCTCGGGTCTCGGACCAGTGATGCTCGGGATCGCTTTCGGGGCGGGAGGGTCCGCGGTCCTTGCCACCGCCATGTCGAGCTTGCTCTACGGAGTCCGGCCGCTCGACCCGTGGACCTTCGCGCTCGTCGCACTCGTGGTCCTGTCTACCGCAACCCTCGCCTGCGCAATTCCTGCTCGGCGCGCCACGCGAGTCGACAGGACCGCGGCGTTGCGCACCGAATGACCTTCTTGTGGCAAGCCGTGGGCTGCTCGGCGCGCCACGCGAGTCGACAGGACCGCGGCGTTGCGCACCGAATGACATTTTTCTGGCAAGCCGTGGGCTGAACGGTGGAGACTAAATCTCGCCGTGCTCTTTGAAGCTCCAGTAGCTCGAAGCGCCCAGAATGACGTGATCCAATAGCTCGATCCCTAATATCTCACCGGCGCGGAGGAGCCTGCCGGTGAGCTCGCGATCCTCTCGAGAA
>JAJCXL010000513.1 GCA_029263435.1 Acidobacteriota bacterium
ATCTTTAGCGGCTCCGTGAAAGCTTCTCTGCGACCGCCTCCGCTTCGGCCATCACGCGTAGTGTGTTCTCTCCGAGAATCTTTCGTATGGCTTCGTCGCTAAAGCCTCGCCGGACGAGCGCGCGAGTGACGTTTCCGAGCTTGCCGATATGCTCCAAGCCGACCGGAGCGGGGGACGTATAACCGTAATCGAGTCCCAGTCCCACGTGGTCTTCCCCTGCGATCTCGACCGCGTGTGCGATGTGGTCGATGAACACGGCTAGCGGTGTTTGCTCTCGCTCCTCCGGATCGATGTATTTGATCACGGCGTTGATCTGCACCACGCCGCCATTGCGGGCGAGTGCTCGTAGCATCTCGTCCGAGACGTTGCGGGCGTGTTCTTTGACGCCGTCCACGGAAGAGTGAGAGGCGATCACGGGGGCTTCGGTGGCTTCGAGCGCGTCGAAGAAGGTCGCGTCGGCGACATGTGAGACGTCGACGACCATGCCGAGACGGTTCATCTCCTTGACGACTTCGACGCCGAACGGGCTCAGCCCTTCATGTCGAGGCGGCACCGGGCGCCCAGTCCCCGAGGAGTCGGCCCAATGCGTATTGAAGCTATGCGTCAGGCTCATGTAGCGAACGCCCAATCGATGAAAGGCTCGAAGGACTCGGAGGTCGTCCTCGATCATGTAGCCGCCCTCGACGCCGATGAGAGCCGCGATCCGGCCGGAAGCGGCGATGTCTCGTACGTCTTGCGCTGTCGTCGCGAGGGACAAGTGCGTCGGGTACTTTTCGACGAGATCGTGGATCGATTGAATCTGTTCGAGCGCCCGCGTCACCGCCATTCCCGGACGAGGCTCGCGGTCCATGTAGATCGCGAAAAACTGGGCGTCGAGTCCGCCGTCTCTCATCCGCGGCAGATCCATGTATCCGGCCTCGTGCCGCGCCGTGAAATCCCACGACCCTTCGGGAAAACCCATCATCCAAGCGCTTCGGATCGGGGCGTGGCGTAAATCTTCCGCGGGGTCGTAGAACGGACCCGACATGCCGGGGTCGGTGATGGCGACGGGTCGGGTGTCCTTCATGATGAAGGGAGTCAGATCGGCGTGGGCGTCGAGGACGATCGCGTCCCGGTGGAGCTCGTCCGCCCGAGCGTCGAGATCGTCGGTCGGCGCCTGACCGGTTTGTCCGGCCACCGCCACGACGAGAAGGCCGACCATCGTCGTCAGCGCCACGGGATGGAGTCCAGCTCTGCTTGCGTCATCGGCGGCAGCAACGCCTCGCCCGGCTCGAGTCGATGTCCACGGCCGTCGTGGATCGCATAGCCGATACCGGTGTGAGTGGTGGAGCCCTCCGGGAAGATTCCCCGGACCGAGCCTTGTCCGTACTCACCGTTCTTGTTCAACGCGACGAGCTTGACGTTGAACAGGGGTTTGCCTCGATGTCTATCGGCGATACGCTGGGACACGTACAAGCACGCCTCGGTGGGAGACATTCCATCGCGCATCTTCTCGACGACGAGAAAGCTCGCAGACTGGCGCACTGCTTCCGCGCCGTGGCCGGTGGCGCCTGCCGCGCCCACTTCATTGTCGACATACAAGCCCGCGCCGATGATGGGTGAATCGCCTACCCGGCCGACGATCTTGAAATGATGGCCGATCGTGCTCGTACAGCCGGCGATGTCTCCGTTCTGATCGAGGCAGAGCACATTGATCGTCCCTCCGCCCTCCGGCTTGTGCGGATCTTTCGGCGGAAAGTAGTAGTCGCGATGACTCAGTGTCTCTTTCCAATGAACCCAATTCAGCCGAGCCTCCTCCGTCAGGAGGTTCTCTTCTTTGAACCCGTGCATCTTCGCGAAACGCAAGGCGCCTTTGCCGACCAAGAGCCAATGGTCCGTACGCTCCATGACGAGGCGCGCGATCGAGCAGGGTGTCTTGATGTTCTCGAGCGCGGCCACGGCTCCGATATTGTTGTTGTCCGCGCCGTTCATGACGGAGGCATCCAGCTGGTGAAACCCGTCCTCATTCGGGTCGCCGCCATAGCCGACGGTCTTGTCCCGAGGATCGCGCTCCGACACGTTGGTGGCCTTCTCCGCCGCGTCCATGGCGCTGCCGCCCCGGTTCAGGATGTCCCACGCGGTCGTGGTGATCTCTTCGCGCACGAGTGGGTTGGTCTTGCTCGTGACGACGAGAGGCCGATTCATCGGCGTGGATTGGCGCGGCGTGACCAGCGGCACGGCCGCGACTCCGGCAAGAAAACGTCTTCGACTCAACTCCGATACGCTCATGAACGAGGACTCCTTTCGGCTAGCACGAGGATGCTATCGGGTCCGCTCTCCGGTTTCCACCGCTGGTGTGAGCGGATCAGCACCGCGTGCTCCGAGCCGGTACAATCGGTGCACGATGCAAAAGACACTATGGCTTCGAGGGTGCGTGGCCGTTGGAACGCTCGTGTTGTCAAACGCGTTGAGCGCTGGAGCGGCCGAGCCGCCTCGGTGGCAGATCGGAGGCCACGTCGTCGCGGCGAGTCCGCGGGGGGAGTTCCAAGATGCCGTTTCCGACACGCGGTGGGGAGCGCTTGGCTACTTCACCCGCCGCCTCGGAGAAACGCCGCTCAGGGCTGGAGTGGAAGTCGGAGCGGTGACGAACGGAAGTCTCAGGGTCGAGCTCGACCGCCGAGGTGGATTCAATACGACGGAGGCACGGCTTTCGAACGACATGCTCTTTGGTCATTTTCTGTTCAGAGTGCAGCCGCAGCTCGGCAGACTCTCGCCCTTCGTCGAAGGTGCCGTCGGCGTCCGTGCGTTCGAGAACTCGCTCTTCTTCGAGAATTGTGTCGGGGCGTGTACGGTGCCGACCGGTGAAAGCAACGTGGCGTTCAGCGCCGGAGGCGGCGTGGGACTCGGTTTTCGCCTCACCGAGGAAGGGCGCGGGTCCGGCATTGCCCTAGAGGCACGACTACGCTACCTTGCCGGTGGCACCACGGAGTACTACCGCGAGTCCGATCTGCCGGAGTTGGCTGACGAGCTCGCTCCGCTCCCGACGCGCTCACGCACCGATTTGGTCATGATCTCGTTCGGTCTCGTTTTCGATTTCTGAGCTCGGTTCTCGGCGTTTCGATCTCACGTCTTGGTCGAGCTTACGTCTCGCCGTGGACCCCGAGACGCTCTGCGACGATAGATCGTACCCGCTCGGCTTGAGCGAAGAGTTGTTTCTCGTCGGCATCCGGGTCGAGCTGGATCTCAGCGCTCCGGAGCAGGAGCAGCGCGGTCGCCCGGCCTTTGGCGCTTCCCAAGGGAATGACGGCGACCTCGAGCTCGCGGTTGACGCCGTTGTCGAGGCGGAGGCTTTCGTGGCAGTGGCGGATCTCGGTGCCTTCGTGAACGGCGTTGATGGTCGGACAAGAGAACGCGCAAAGCTCGTCCGCCACTGGAAACACTTCGAAACAGCGCTTGCCGAACCAAGTGACCGGAACGAGATGTCGTGCGGCCTCGTTCAAGTAGACGAGCTCCATTCGGTCGGAGACAGCCGCCAAGGCTTCCTCCTCTTGTTCGAGAAAGCCCCACCGGAGCGCAGCCTCGTCTTCCAGGACCGATCGTGTCGTGGCCTCATCCATGCTGCTACCTCCCAAGACCTTTATTCTAACGCTTCCACCGGGAGGTAAAGAAGCATCGAGACGAACGCTAGCGTTTGGCTCGTGCTTCGAGGGCGCGGGCGGTGGACAGCTCGATCTCGGCCTCTTCGTCGAGTCCCGCGCGCTTCAACGCGAAACCCAAGTTTCGGTGGACGATCGGATCGTTTGGAAGGAGTGCGACGCTTTGTCGGAACAAGTCGATGGCCTGCGACGCGTCGCCGCGCTCCAAGAGCAAGCTCGCGAGGCCTTGCTGCGCGGCGACGAGCCCCGGGTGCAGCTCGAGCGCTTCGCGATAATGCGTTTCGGCGCTCACGTGGTTGCCCGTTTGAGCCAGCGCGAGTGCGAGGTCCGCTTGCGCCCGTGCCAGCCCCGGATCCATCTCCACCGCCGCGGCGAAGTGAGGGATGGCTTCGGAGATACGCTGGTTGACGGCGAAGGCGGTCCCGATCTCGTGACGGACTCTCGCGGGAGCATCTGGCCACAACGTGAGCAATCGCTCGTAAGTGTGAAGCGCCTCCACCGGCCTCCCTTGACGAAAGTCGAGCTTGGCGTTGAGCCACACCGCGTCCGGATCGTTTGGCGCTTGGTCCAGCGCGTCTCCCGTGAGAACGCGCGCTTCATCCAGTGCTCCCGATGCCATCAGTAACCGACCCCTCACGACCATGAACGAAGCCTCGGCGGCGTAGTCTGCACCGACGCCGGTCAGGATCTCGTTCGCCTCGGAGAGAGCGTTGCCGTCCACGAGCAAGCGAACGAGGGCGAGCGTTTTCTGTCGTTGATCCGCCGGAGTGAGTGTCCCGCCGACGACCATCGCGCGAAGGAGCTCGACGCGATGATCCCACAGCCTGAACGGTTCGTATCCCGCTAGCACGCGTTCGGCCTCGACGGTATCGCCCATGCGCAGCAAGATGTTTCCGAGACGAAACCGCGCACGTCGATGGTAGGGCGAGTGTAGAAGTGCGTCTCGATAAGCGCTGGCCGCCGCTTCTACGTTCCCCAAGGCTTCTCGCGAACGTCCCAACCCATAATAAAGGTCCGGATCGTCGGGGCCTCGACCCACGAGGCGCTCGAATGCATCCAAAGCTACATCGACACGTCCGGCATCGAGCGCGGCGAACGCTTCGGTTTTGGCCGAAGGAGTGGCTTGCGAGGAGCCCGTGAGAAGTGTGGCGCCGAAGACGATGCCGACGAAGAGCGTTGTCATCGGGCCGCCTGGTCGACCTCTACCGTTTCACCGCGTCATCGAAGTCCACGGACTGGGGCCGCCACGTCTGCTCGTTTGCACCCACCTCGGGAGAGACCACCTCCAACCAAGACGGACGGACCTCGATGAGGGTATAGCCGTCGGGATAGTCGGGCCAAAACGCCTCCACGTCCGGATGCTTCCACTTGGCCTTGGACTCGAGATCGTCGTGGATGCGAGCGGATCCCATCAGCGTCACGTAGCTTCCTGCTTCGGGGTCCGAATAGTAGAGCGTAACGTTTGGATTGCCCCGGATCTGATCCAGCTTTCGGGTGCCGGGGAGAGTCGCTACCCACACCGTCATGTCGTTTGTCGGTGCGAAAGGATCCACGGTGCGCGCTCGCGGCCGGTCCGCGTCATCGACCGTGATCAACGCGCAATAGCGCGCCGAGCTCATCACGGCCCGCGCTGCGGCGAGCTTCTCTCGATCCGAGGCTGCGACTTTCGCGACCACGTCCTGGGCGTCGAGCGCGTCGGCTGACATCAGCAAGATGCCCATTGCCGCGAACATCGCCGCTACTCTCGAGCCCATGATGCTCCATTATCTCTCGCGGGAGCGCGAAGCGTGAGCCGGGACTTGCTCGCGCTGCTCTTGGTGGCCGCCGGGCGGTTTCGGCTTGCGAAACTCGCCGCACCACCAATTCTCGTTCACCGTGGGCCACAGCTCCGAAGGCTGCTTCGCGTGGGTGTCGAAATACACGAGCGGGGGAAATCGGCGGCATTTGCCGCGGGTGTTCACGCCCTGATTCGTGGTGATGTGCACATAAAAGACACAACGTGCGCAAGAAATCCGGGGCATCTTTCAAAGATACACGAGATCTCGTGAGGTGTAAATAGAGAGTATGTCCGGGTGGAGACTTCGCTACCACATCCGAGGCGCGTCCTGGCCGGCGGGGACCGACTCGACCTCTTCCTCCGCGCGCGCGCCATGAAGAATCTCGTGAACGCGAGCCTCGAGTTGGGCGGGAGTGAACGGCTTCGCGAGAAAATTTCTTCCAGGACTGAGATCGCGGTGTAGTAGATCGTCGTCGAGGTAGCCCGACATGTACAAGACTTCCACATCGGGGCGGTCGATCTGTAATTGCTCGGCCAGCTCGGCGCCGTTCATTCCCGGCATGATCAGGTCCGTCACGAGCAAGTCGATCGTCTCATGGGCTCGCGCTGCGGTGAGGGCGTCTCGTCCGCTACTGGCGGCCAGCACCTCGTAGCCTCGCCCACGGAGGGTCTCTGCGACCATCTCACGTACGGAGTCTTCGTCCTCCGCAACCAAGATCGTCTCGGTGCCGCCGGGAACGGATGCGACCGGTCGCTCGGGCTGCTCTGGAGAGCCTTCGGCTCTCGGCAAGTAGACCTGAACGACGGTGCCTCGCCCAGGCTCGCTCTGCGCTCGGATAGCTCCGCCGCTTTGACGGACGATACCGTAGACGGTCGACAGACCGAGTCCCGTCCCCTTGGTTCTTTCTTTGGTGGTGAAAAAGGGCTCGAACGCTTGATCGAGCGTATCGCGAGCCATGCCCACACCCGTATCCTTGACGGTAAGCACCGCGTAATCGTCGGGCTCGAGCTCCTCTCTCGCCAAGTCGTCGCCCCAGCTCGCGTCCGTGGTCTCGATACTCAACGTCCCGCCGTGCGGCATCGCGTCTCGCGCGTTGAGAACGAGATTGACGATCACTTGCTCGATCTGACCCTGATCCACGAGAACGCGGGCCTGCCCGCTGTGAAAATTCGTGATGACCTCGATGTCCTCGCCGATCAACCTGCGAAGCATGCTTTCGAGGCTCGAGACCATCTCGTTGAGGTCGATGACTTTCGGCTCGAGCACTTGCTTGCGACTAAACGCCACCAACTGCGTCGTGAGTCCGGCCGCGCGCTCTGCGGCGCGCTTTATCTCGCCCGCGATCTTTCGCACTGGGGCGCGAGTCTGGGCTCGACTCTCCAACATGTCGCTATAGCCGAGGATGACGGTAAGGAGGTTGTTGAAGTCGTGCGCGATGCCTCCGGCCAGACGCCCCAACGCCGCGAGCTGTTGAGATTGGTGGAGCCGCCCTTCGGTCTCCCGGAAGCGTTGCTGCTGCTCTTCCAGTAGCCAGATGACGAGCCCCAGGCCCATGAGCGATTGGAGGAGAAGCTCGTAGACGTTGGTGTAGATCGGCAAAGCCGATCCAATCAGCACCTGAATCGGTAACGCTTTGAGAAGCATGCCGAGGAAAGCCCCGAAAAAGACGAGCTGCGAGAGTCCGTAGAGACCGAACGCGATGGCCGCGAGCCGGCATCCGAAGGCGTCTTTCTGCGAAGCCGCGATGCCCATGAGCACGTAGCTCGCCGCGACGAAGGCGAGACCGGCCGCGAGATCGTGGAGGCCCACCCGTAAGAAGACGCGAAGCTCCGGAAGCTCGAGCCGGCTTGTCGCGAGCACGTACACCACGCTCGAAGCGGCCAGGGTCGAAAGCGATAGCCATACGGTTCGCATGGAGAAACTTCGTCGCCACAACAGCTCATAGGTTCCGGCCCCGAGCCACAGAACCTGGAAGTAGCCCGCGGTGAACGCGACCGCCGAGCCGATGAGATGAAGTGGATGCTGGTTGGCGAGGTCATTGGCGGCGAAAACTTCCGGCATCGCGGTGACTTGAAATGCTGCGAGCGCCCACCAGCTGAACGACCAGTGGAGGAGAAAGGGGTCGGCGTCGCTTCGGTAGAAACGCAGCAATACGACGCCCAAGACGAGAGCTAGACACGCCTGGGCCAAGTAGAGTGATATCGCGAAAGCTGTTGGATCCAATCCCGCCCCGTTCCCTAAAACCGTGCATTGTCACATTCGACTCGCATAGAGTCAAAAACACCGGTCTCGTCTCTAGTAGAATGTGTCACCGCGATGAGTGAAGTGTCCGAGCCCGAAACCTTTCGAGGCCTGAAATGGAAGGCGACGCTCTTTGCGATCTTGGTTCTGGCCGCGGTGCTTCGGGTTTGGGGCGCCGGCTACGGCCTGCCGCACCCGGTCACGAGGCCTGATGAAGAGCGGATCGTCGGCCGGGCCCATACGATTTTCGCGACGGGTAACTGGCACACCGGCAGTCCGGTTTACCCGAGCTTGGTGTACTACCTCGACACCGGGGCCCTCTATGTCTACTACGCAGCGCAGAAGATCCTCGGTCGCTACGATCGACCGTTCGACTTCTTGCTCGACGTCGCACTCCATCGACCCGGCCTTCACTATCGCGTCGCGCGCTCAGTGGGAATCTTGTCGGGCACGCTCACGGTGGGGCTGGTCTATCTTCTGTCGGTCGCGGCTTATCGTAGCCGTGCGGCAGGACTCTTCGCAGCCGGCCTGGTCGCGGTGTCGCTCGTACACGTCATCTACTCTCATTTTGCGACCGTCGACGCGGTCATGACGCTTCTCGTCACCGCGACGCTGTGGGCGGCGGTGCGCGCCTTTCGCGATCCGTCCTATCGGAGCTTCGCGGTGGCGGGTTTTTTCGCGGGGCTCTCGGTGTCGGCGAAGTACAACGCCGGGCTCGTCGTGTTGTCGATAGCGTTAGCGGGTGTGCTCTGCTGGCGCGACAAGCGCCTCGGCCTGAAGGGCGCGGTGGGGAGATTGTCGGTCGCCGCCTCGGCCTCCGCGCTCTCTTTCGCCGCGAGCTCGCCTTTCGTCGTCAGCGGTCTGGGCGCGCTCCTCTGGGAAATGAATCGAGTCAGCGGCGTGCTCTATGATCCGCCAGGCCATTTGGCGCTGTGGCAGCATCTTCGCATCACGCTTCCCGGTGGGATGGGGCTGTTCGCTTTCGCCCTCGCGGCTTTAGGGACGATTCGAGCGATTTATCTTCGACGGCCCGCGGATTGGATCTTGCTCGCGTTTCTTCTTCCGTTCTTTGCGATTATCTCGAGTGTCACGGTCGTCTTTCCGCGCTACGTGCTGCCTTTGGTGCCCGGCCTCGCGGTGCTCGCGGCGGATACGGGCAGAGCTTTGTTGGAGCGGCTCCCGAAACGACGGGCGTTCGGATGGACGGCGCTGGCCGCGTTTTCCTTGGGGCCGCCCTTGTTGGACTCCGTCCGCTACGACCGGATCGCGTCGCGCTCGGACACCCGAGTGATGGCGACGGAATACCTCGAACGAAACGCCTCGCCTCAGAACCGGATTCTGATCTGTGACGGCTACGGGGCGCCCGACGTCAACACGGATCGACGCCGGCCACCGGCTTTCATCGTCGAGTCGATCCGGTGTCAAGGCAACCGAGAGGCCGAAGCGGTCGACGGCGATTTCCTCGTCACCCACGAGCACCCGGATCTGACGATGTTCTCTACGGTGCATCCGAGCTGGCACGAATGGCTCGCGGCCAACGCGGAGCTTCTGCATCGAGTGGACCCCTTCAATCGTGAAAGCACGACGAAGCCGTTTTTTTTCGTCGCGGACGGGTTCTACTTGCCTTACAGCGGGTTCGAAGGCCTCGTTCGAGGAGGTCCGATCGTCGAGATCTGGAAGCTCACGCCGCCTCCCTGACCTGGGAGAGAGGTCGCGAGCGACCGGGTGGGTCTACGAGTTACGGCCCTCGCGTCCAAGGCCCGTCGATAGCGAGCGTGATACCCGGTTTCTGGATGTTGACGAACATCGTCGATGAGCCCGGGGCGAAGCACGCGCCGGCGAACTCGGTCCCGCTCCCCACGTTGTGCGCCAAGTCGTAAATGTCGCCGTCGGGTGTGACGCCGCGAATGTGAGAGTTTCTGGAGCGGTCCTCACAAACGATGAGATCCCCCCAAGGAGCGATCGTCAAGTTGTCGGCACCCTCCAAGACGTTTCCGTCAGTGGACTCGATGAACAGCTCGAGTTGACCGGGAGTCTGCGCCTCGGCAGCGGCGCCTTCACCCGGACTCGGCGTGTACTTGAAAATCTGACCCAACCGCGCGTGTCCTCCACTCGTGCAGGCGAAGTAACACACGCCGTCACCGAACCAGATGCCTTCACCGCGCGCGAAGAGGCACGCGCCGGCATCATGTCCTCTCTCACGGAGGTCGTCCTTCGGGGAGCGCACGTCATCCATGTCGATCCAAGTGGTGCCGGCGGTTTTACCCTCAGGGAAGGCCGGTGCACCGGAGCCCCGCCAATTGCGGGTATCCGTGAGCCCCGGCTCCGTCAGGGCAAGAGCCTGGAGTCGGCCCCCTTGCTCGAGGCTGCCAGGCACGTTGGGAATGAACCGATAGAACAGACCGTCTCTCCGGTCCTCCGTCTGGTAGACGATGCCGGTCCTCGGGTCGACCGCGACGGCCTCCCTCCGGAACCGCCCCATTTCTTCCAAAGCCACGGGAGTTTGCAGCTCGGTGTCGAGTGACGGCGAGACCTCGAACGTGTAGCCGTGATCGACGAGGAAGCCACCATCAGCAGTGGCGTCGGATTCTTCGCATGTCAGCCACGTCCCCCAGGGCGTCAAGCCTCCCGCGCAGTTGCGCTCGGTGCCGGCAAGACTCAAGAACTGTTTCACGGTTTCGCCGGTGCTCGGATCGTAGACCAATGTGGTGGTCCCTCCGAGCGATGGAAAGCCGTCATCCGCCCCCACGTCATAGAGCTTGCTCCGATCGACGGTCGCGAATAACTCGTTGCGCGCGCCAAACGGTCCGGCACGTCGAAAGCGGTTAGCGACGATGGGCAGTCCTTTGGACTCGAGCTCGTGGTTGCGGATGAGAACGATCTTGCCATCCGGCCCCTCGAATGCTCCCATCCCATCGGGGAAACCGGGAACGACGAGGCCATCCGCCATCGGGTCTCCAGTTCTGGACAGGATCCGATAGTGAAAGCCGCGGGGCAGATCGATGATGCCATCGGGGTCTTCGAGCAACGGCCCATGCCGATCGAGGCTCGGCATCGTGACGACCGCGCATGCCGAGAGGCTGTAGCGTTTGAGACCGAAAAAGGCCGAGCCCGCCGCGAGCGCGCTCGTGCGCAAGAACCTTCGTCGCGGATTCTTCGTGGGCACTGTCGGTTTCATGGTCTTCGCCGTGTCGTTGGCCAACTCCGCCATCATGTTAGCGCCCGACTCACTAGACCGCTAGCGACGATGGATAGAATTGGGCTCTTTTTCGAAAAGCGCAATGGGTTTTTTGCTGAGCCTTGGCGTTCGCTCTCATTGAGAAAATCGCTGCCGTCCCGTATCCTGTGGATAGAGTGTTGAATACCCCGAACACGGGACGACGCGTTCTCCTCGTCGATGACGAGCCGAGTATCCTCGATCTTTTTAGACACCTCCTCACCGACGCCGGCTACGCCGTCGAATGCGCGTCCAACGGCCGCGAGGCCGAGCAGTGCTTGGAGCGCCGGTCCTTCGACGTCATCGTCAGCGACATTTCCATGCCGGAAATGGGGGGCGTGGAGCTGCTCCGCGCGGTCAGGAGTCGGGACTTGGATGTTCCCGTCGTACTGGTGACGGGGCTCCCGGAAGTCGCCTCCGCCATCGAGGCCGTTGAGCACGGCGCGATGCGCTATCTGGTCAAACCGGTTCGCCGCGAAGATCATCTGGAGGTCGTGGACTACGGGTATCGGCTGCACGCTCTTACCAAGGTCAAGCGTGAGGCGCTCGTCCACTTCGGGAAGAACAGCGCCAATCCGGCGGACAAGGCGGGGTTGGACGCGGCGTTCAATCGAGCCATGGACGCGACGTGGATGGCGTTCCAGCCCATCGTGCGCCTCTCGCGTCGAGAAGTGTATGCCTACGAAGCGCTCGTGCGATCGACGGAGCCTGCGCTTCCGGATCCCAAGTCCTTGTTCCGCGCCGCGGAGGCGCTCGGTCGGGTCGTCCCGCTGGGCCGCAAGATTCGAGGCTTGATCGCGGACGTTCTCCCGGATCTTGACGCGGCCGTGCCGGTCTTCGTCAACTTGCATCCGGTCGAGCTCAACGACGACGCGCTTTTCGAGGACGACGCCTCGATATCGGCACACGCTGGGCGCATCGTGCTCGAGATCTCCGAGCAGAAGCCGTTGAGCGAGGTCGTCGGGCTCCAGAAGCGGGTGGCGAGATTGAGAGAGATGGGATTCGGTATCGCGGTCGATGATCTCGGCGCCGGCTATGCCGGGCTGGGTAGTTTCGTTCATCTCAGCCCCGACGTTGCGAAGCTCGATCACGCGATGGTGCGAAACATCGACGCCGATCCGACCAAACAGAAGCTCGCGGCTTCGATGCTCCGTCTATGCGCGGATATCGGCGTGTCGATTATCGCGGAAGGCGTCGAGACGCGCGCTGAGCTCGAAACGCTGGAGCAGCTCGGAATGGATTTCGTGCAGGGAAATTTCTTTGCCCATCCGGGCAAAGCGTTCCCGCTCGTGGATAAAGCGGCGTTCGAGCTAGCAGGGAATCGGTTCTTGCCGCTATGAGGGTGCGGCTCTAGCGCGAGGTATTGCCTGCGCGACGCGCACCGACGGGGAGCTCGACGAACATCGCGCGCGCTCGGGCGAAGAGCGGGTCGCATGGCTCCGCCGATACCGGGCCGACCCACCGAGGTACGCCCGTGCCGCCTTCGAAGAAGGAGGGGAGGTGCGAGAGGAGCTTTCCGCCACCGCCGCCGACATCAGCCGCCCCGAACACCACTCGGCCGATGCCATGGAGTAGCAGCGTTCCGGTGCACATGACGCACGGCTCGAGGGTCGAGTAGCACGTCATCTCCCACGCCCGGCCCCAAGTCTCTGGAGCGACGCTACGCAAAGCTTCGATCTCGGCGTGGCGGCCGGGCTCGTAGCGTGGCACCACCATGCGGTTGCCCCCCTCGCCGATGATCTCTCCATCGAGAGTGATCACGGCTCCGATCGGGAGGTTGCCCTCTTTCTCGGCGGCGAGCGCGAGATCGATGGCGCGTTCGACGAAGCGGTGCTCTTCTTTTTCGATCTTCGTCATGCTGGGATCATCTTAACGCCGTCATCCCAAGATCCGGAGAGTCAATCGTCATTCCTGTCGACGGTGCCGTTCGATCTCGACGAAGCCCTCCGGAAGCTCCGCCGACCATTGTGCGGGATCGCGCGTGTCGTGGCGAACGTGGCGATCTGCCAGCCCGAGCACGTGACGACAGATAGCCTCGTAGCCCGCGCGCGCGTGCTCGCCGCCCACTGCCCACCGCGAGACCTCCGTGAGATTCAACACCCCCGGGATCATCCCTCCGGGAAAATTAAAATTGCCGTGCGAGAGCTCGGGGAACCTGACGAACCAACTCTCCTCGATCTCAGCCAGAAGAGGAGGCCTGGTCGACGACGCCGCGCCGATGAACGGCCGGCCGTTGCGAAGCAGAGCATAGGGCACCGAGAGCTCACGACGGTCCAGCGCCTCCAGCGCCTCGGCTGACTCGTACACCCAGCCGCTCACGAGCGTTGCATCCACGCCGATCGCGAGAGTCACTTCGGAGCGTCGGCGTTGCAATCGTCCGGCGGACTCGCCGCCGTAGCTCCACGCCAAGATGGATGTCGCGTTCGCTTCGATCCAATCCCGGGTGCTCAACGCGTCGAGCACCCGCTCGAGCATGCGAACTTGGGCTTCGAGCGCTCGGCTCTTCTCGTCCACGCTCAGACCTTGTTGCCACGGAAATGGCGTCGCGTGATCCCTGGGCCACGCGAAGGCGACGACATAGCCGTGACTCGCGAGGTACTCGTTGAGGAGGGTCTGCATCGTCGGCACGCTGTCGCGATAGCTCCAAAGGACGAGCGGATGTGCTCCGTCGGCAAGCGCCGCATCGGCGGAAGCCCACATCGGAGCCGCGAGGACGGCGTCGAGGGTTGAGGCGTCGATGCCTGGGGGAGATGTCATGTCTTCCAGCAATCGGTCTCGAAGCTTTGCGCCGTCCGGCTCGCTGTGCTCGTCGTCCTGCTGCACTCGGTAGTAGTCGGCGAGCGTCATGGACGGCGCCGCTTCGTTTGTCGCCGGGTACCAAAAATACAGATCGGTACTCGAAGGCTCGCCGGAAGGCGCACTCGGCAAGGGCAGTCGTTCTTTACGGAAACCCACGGCGTGCGGCCCCTGCTCGAGGCTTCCTGACAGCGCGCCTATAGCGGCGCTGCCTGCCAGGGTGACCGGCGACCGCGTCTTTGCCGCAGGGGGAGTCTGGTCGCAACAGGCGAGTGCTGAGCAGACGATGAGGAGTAGCAGCTTCTCGTTCACGGCTCATGCTAGACCGCCGCTTCGTCCGTCGTCGACCGCCCTCAAGAACGCGGCGAATCGCGCGCTGTCTATAATGGGGCCACAAAGCCATGCTCAAGTTATTGTTGCTCGCGGTCGTCGTCGTGGCGGCGCTGTTTTTCCTCTATCCGGAGAAGATGCAACAAGTCGCCGAAGACGGCGAAGCGCAGCTTACCCGGGCGGTCGATGAGGTCAAGGACAGGATGCCTGGAGGCTCGTCTGCCAGCTCCGAGGTCTTGCTCGTTCCTTCGGACACGACCGAGCGGGAGATGGAGCTGGTCGGAGCCGCCCGCGCTGGGGATGCGCAGCGGGTCCGGCGTCTGGTGAGAGACGGCGCGAAAGTGAACGGGAGAGCGACGGATGGCTCGACCGCCCTCGTCGTCGCCTCCTCCGTTGGACATGGCGTCGTCGTGACCTCGCTCCTCGCGCTCGGCGCATCGGTCGATGCTCGTGATAGTCGTGGCCGTACGAGTCTTCTACTCGCGACGCGGGGCGGACACGTTGACGTCGCTCGACTGCTCATCGAAGCAGGGGCGGATCCTAACCTCCGATCCAAAGGCGGCAACACGCCGCTCCATGAGGCCGCGCGATCCGGCGACGTCGAGCTGACCCAGGCGCTCCTTGCGGCGGGCGCCCGCGTGGGGATCCGGGCTTCGAACGGCTGGACGCCGCTTCGTACCGCCCAGGAGCGCGGCCACTCGGCGGTGGCTTCGGCGCTCACCGCTGCCGGCGCTCGCGAATAAGAATAAAATGCAACAAAAAGGTTGCGCGTAGCCCTCGCTTGGTGCACAATAAATGCAACCAGGAGGTTGCGTAATATGGAAGATCGAATCGAGAGGGAAATCGAGCTCAAAGCGCCGGTGGCGCGGGTTTGGAAGGCCATCACGGATCACGAGGAGTTCGGTCAATGGTTTCAAGTGGCGCTCGAGGCGCCCTTTGCCGTTGGCGAGATCTCGAGGGGACA
>JAJCXL010000514.1 GCA_029263435.1 Acidobacteriota bacterium
GCAGCTGCACCGCGGCGTCCACCACGCGCTGAGCGGCTTCGGTGGCAAACATCTTCGCCATCGATGACTCGGTCGTTACCCGCTCCGCGCCCTGATCTTTGGCCCAGGCGGAACGGGCGATGAGGAGAGCCGCCGCGTCGATCTCCGTCGCCATGTCCGCAATCCGCGCTTGAGTGAGCTGGAAGTCGGCCAGTCGTTTACCGAACTGGCGCCGCGAGCGCACGCGATCGATGGTCTCGTCCATCGCGCGCCGTGCGAGCCCGAGCGCGGCGGCACCTACGCTCGCACGGAACATAGCGAGCGTCGCCATCGCGATCTTGAAACCTTGGCCGCGATCGCCAATCCGATGGGCCGCGGGCACTCTGCAGTTATCGAAACGAAGGCTCGAGAGCGGGTGGGGGGCGACCACGTCGATCGTTTCAGGAAAAGACAAACCGGGTGTGTCCGCGTCGATGACGAAAGCACTCAACCCCCGGGTCCCCGGGTCGTCTTCGGTGCGGGCGAACACCACGTAGTAGTCGGCAAGGGCACCGTTCGAGATCCAGGTTTTTGCCCCGTCCAGAATGACGTCGTTTCCGTCGAAGCGAGCCGTCGTCGCGACGGCCCCCACGTCCGAGCCGGCGTCGAGCTCGGAGAGTGCGAACGCCGCGATGAGCTCGCCTCGGCTCGTGCGCTCGAGATAGCGAGTCCGGAGCGGCTCCGAGCCGAAGAGCGCGATCGGCGCACTCCCGAGACCTTGCATGGCGAACGCGAAGTCCGCGAGACCGTGGTGATAGGCGAGACGTTCGCGTATGAGGCATAGGCTGCGGACGTCCAGGTCGAAGACGGCATGACGGAGCCAGCCCGCCGCACCCATGCGCTCGACGAGCGACCGGCAGATCTTCCGTTCATCCGGCGCAGCGGAGGACTCGGAGACGTTCGTGAGTGCCAGCCCGTCCGGGATCCACGCGGACAGCTCGTCCGAAAGCGTTCGATGCCGCTCCTCGTAAAACGGCCAGCTCAGCGGATTCGAGGCCTCCATCAATCCCCTTCGAAGACCGGTTTCGTCTTGGCCACGAACGCTCGATAAGCGCGCTCGAAATCTCCGGTCTGCATGCACAGCGCTTGCGCTTGAGCTTCGGACTCGATCGCCTGGTCGAGGCCCATCGCCCACTCTTGGTCGAGCTGGGTCTTCGTCATCATGTGCGCGAAGTTGGGACCGGCTGCGAGAGCGTCCGCGAGCTCTCTCGCTCCTTGCTGCAATCTATCGGGCTCCAGGAGACGATTGAAAAAACCCCACCGCTCTGCTTCTTCGCCGCCCATGCTGCGTCCGGTGAACAGGAGCTCGGCCGCGCGGCCTTGGCCGATGATGCGTGGGAGGATGGCACAGGCACCCATATCGCATCCGGCGAGCCCGACCCGAGTGAACAGAAACGCCGTCTTGCTGCGCTTGGTACCGATACGAATGTCGGACGCCATCGCCAGGATCGCGCCCGCTCCGACACAGATGCCGTCGACGGCGGCGATGACGGGTTGAGGGCAACCGCGGATCGCTTTGACCAAATCGCCCGTCAGCCGGGTAAACCGGAGGAGGCCTTTCATGTCCATCCGGGTGAGAGGCCCGATGATGTCGTGGACGTCGCCGCCTGAGCTGAAATTCTCGTGCGAGCCGGTGAGAACGACCGCATCGACGTCTTCGGCCTCGCCAAGACTACGAAACGTGTTTCGCAGCTCTTCATAGGAATCGAACGTGAGCGGATTCTTTCTGTCGGGTCGATTGAGGGTGATAGTCGCCACCTTCTCGTCGACCTTCCAGAGGAAGTGCTTGGGTGTCAGCGTCGCTAGCTTCATGTCCGTACTTCGATCGGTTCTCCGGGTTTCACCGTCTCAACTCTTCACACATCGATGACCATCCCGAGCGAGCGCTCGAGCTGTCTTTCGAGCTGCTGTTTTCCCGCCTCGTACTGCTTGGGCCACGGCATCCAATCGACCCGCTGGCTCGCCGCGGCGCGGAGGGTCCAGTACGGATCGGCTAGATGGGGCCGGGCGAGGCAACACAGATCCGCTCGGCCCGAAGCGATGATGCTGTTGACGTGGTCGGGCTCGAAAATATTTCCCACCGCGAGCGTCGGAATTCCGGCTTCGTTCCGAATGCGATCGCTGAGCGGCGTTTGATACATGCGACCGTAGACCGGAGCCGCGAGCGGGCTCGTCTGACCCGAGGAGACGTTGACGATATCGACCCCGATGCGCTTCAAAGCCACCGCGATCGCCACGCCGTCGTCGGCCGTCACGCCCCCGGGGACCCAATCCGTCGCGGAGACGCGCACCGAAAGAGGCCTTGCGGCCGGCCAGGCGCGTCGACACGCTTCTATGACCTCGAGTGGAAACCGGAGACGGTCGTCGAGGCTCCCGCCATAGTCGTCCGCCCGATGATTCAGCAGCGGCGTGATGAATGCCGAGAGAAGATATCCATGCGCGGCGTGGATCTCGAGGAGGTCGAAGCCCGCTGCTTCCGCCATCCCGGTGGCGCGCACGAACGCCTCGACGACGTGGTCCATGTCCTTTCGGGTCATCGCTCGGGGTACGTGGCTCTTCTTCCAATAAGGCACGGCGGAAGGGCCTATCACGGGCCAGTTCCCGTTCTCGAGACGTTCGTCCATGCCATCCCACAAGAGCTTCGTCGAAGCCTTGGGGCCGGCGTGCCCGAGCTGAAGCGCGATCTTGGCCTCGCTGTGTCGATGGACGTAGTCGACGACCCGCTTCCACTGCTCCACGTGCGCCGGCTCGTACATGCCGGTGCAACCGGGAGTGATGCGAGCTCGTGCGGAGACGTTGGTCATTTCAGTGAAGACGAGCCCGGCGCCGCCCATCGCGCGTGAGCCGAGATGGACCAGATGAAAGTCAGACGGGGAACCGTTCTCCGCGCTGTACATGCACATCGGCGAGACCGCGACCCGATTCTGGAGCCGGAGCTCGCGGAGGGTGAACGGAGTGAACATGGGCGGCACCCGCCGGCCGGAGGATTCGCGCGAGCCGCTCCTTCTCGCGAACCAGCTCTCGAACTCCGTCATCCATTGCGGGTCGCGTTCGCGAAGGTTGTCGTGGCTGACTCGCTGACTGCGAGTGAGTAGCGAGTACGCGAACTGTTGCGGCTCGAAATCGTCGTAGCGCGACACGTTCTCGAACCATTCGGTGGAGTTGCGGGCCGCGCTTTGGAGCTTCAGCACTTCGATCTCGCGGATCTCTTGGTAAGTTGCGAGCGCAGAGTCGAGCGCATCGGCTCCGTCCAACGCTCTCGCGAGCTCGATCGCGTCTTCGAGGGCCAGCTTCGTGCCTGAGCCTATCGAAAAGTGCGCGGTGTGCGCCGCATCGCCCAAGAGCACGATATTGCGGTGAAACCAGTGGCGGTTCTGAATGCGCGGGAATGTGAGCCAGGCGCTCCCTCGCAGGTGAGCGGCGTTGTCCATGAGCTCGTTGCCGTCGAGATGGGCGGCAAAAATCTCCTCACATTTTCGATTGCTCTCCGCTTTCGTCATCGCGTCGAATCCCAGCGCTCGCCAAGTATCCTCGGTGCACTCGACGATGAAGGTACTGGTCTCGGCGTCGAAGCGATAGGCGTGCGCTTGAATCCAGCCATACGGGGTGCGCTCGAAGATGAACGTGAACGCGTCGAAGACACGGTGAGTCCCGAGCCAAATGAACTTGTTGCGGCGGTTGTCGATGTCCGGCTCGAAGCGTTTCGCGAACTGGGTGCGGATCTTGCTGTTCAAGCCGTCGCAGGCTATGACGAGATCGGCGTCGCTGACATCGTCCACGCTATCGATCTCGGTCTGGAAGTGTAGGTGAGCACCGAGCTCTCGAGCGCGCTCTTGCAGCAAGACCAGCATCCGCTTGCGGGACAGACCGGCGAAGCCGTGGCCGGTCGTTCGGACGCACTCGTTCCGGTAGTGAATATCGATGTCGTCCCAATGGTGGAAGGCGTCGAAAATACGTTTCGCGGAGATCGGGTCGTTGTCTCGCAAATGGCCGAGGGTCTGGTCGGAGAACACTACGCCCCAACCGAAAGTATCCTCGGCTTGGTTGCGCTCGTAGACGTGAATCTCGTGGGAGGCGTCTCGGCGTAGGGCTGAGATAGCGAAGTAGAGTCCGCCGGGACCACCACCGACACAGGCGATCTTCATCTGGTCGCTACTATACCAAGGCGAGCGGTCGTTTTCGTACGCGGATCAGCTCCGACCGGCCGGCTTGAGCACGACGCCGGCGCCTCGGGACCCGTCCATTTTTGCGGTGGCGGGCTCGTCCAGTCGGAGCCAGCGAACGGAGCCGTCCTCTTCGTGAGGGGTCTTGTCGAGGAGCCAATCCCAATCGATGAAGCCCACCCCGTCGTGTTGGTTGACGGTGAAGAAACCCACGTTGTGGGCGATCAAGTTCTGAAAGAAGTGGGTCCCTTGAGAGGGCGTGACCCGGAAGTCGCGGAAGCCGGCTTCCACGATGACGCTGGCCCCCGCGATCTGCGGCCACGTCACGGGGATCCCGAGATAGGGCTCTTGCGAGCCCCACCGTCCCACTCCGATGAGCACGTAAGGACGTCCGGCATCCGTCAGACAACGATTGAAGCGGCTCACCGCGTCGGCGGTCTTGCGGCTGTCGCGCCGGTCGTAGTGATGAAAGTCGACGACGACGAGGTCATGGAGATTCTCTACGACGCCGTTTCCGAGCACACGCTCGCTATGGCAGATGGCGTCTTGCAGGGCGATGTCGCCCAGCTCGACCGCTTCGAGCTCGTGCGATAGCACCAACGGTCGGAGCTGGAGAAAGCCGAGCTCTCCCTTTCCGTCCGCATCGACTTCGAGGTTCACCGCGAACTCGAGCTCTACCGGAGTACGTGTGCTTTGCTCTCCAATGGAGAGAAGGCGCTCCAGGAGGGCGGCGAGAGGAAAGACTCCGTGTTTCAAGATCGGAGCGAGAGTGACGACCCGGCTCCCCGCGCGCGACACGCCGTCGAACAGAGCATGGTCGTCCGCCGAGTACGTGGAGGCCACCGCCGCTAGGGTTTTGTCCGCCTCGGCGGCGTCGAGCCCGAACAGCGCGGGCTCGAAATGACGGGTCTCGCTCAAGTCGACCGCGAAGAAATCTCGCTGCGAGGATCGCAGTACCTCGTCGAGCGAGATATGCGCGTGACGCGGATATTTCGGCGTGAAACGGACGCAAACGCCTCCGTCCTCGACGGTCTTGCCCAATCCGAGCGCGACCGCTGCAATCCCGTCGGCTTTGTCCGCCGGCGGGGTGGGGTAGTAGTTGTGGGACCGCGCCGCGCCGGCGAGATTGGGGTAGAAGCGTGTCCCGTGGGCGGAGCCGACGACTCGCTGAATGATGACCGCCATCTTCTCCTCTTCGAGACGGTAGTTCGATGCTCCCAGATAAGTGCGAGCGCGGTCTCCGAAGGTCGACGCGTAGACCCGCTTCACCGCGGTGAGGAGTTGCTCCAGTCGCACGTCCAAGTCCGCATGATTGTTGGGCAGCATGTAGGTCTCATAGACCCCGGCGAAGGGAAGGTGTCTAGAGTCTTCCAGCAGGCTGGATGAACGCACCGCGAGTGGGTAGCGAGCGCGGTCGAGAAGGACTTTGAGATCTTTTTCGACGCCGCGTCGAAACGAAGCAGCGAAGAAACGCTCTTCGAGGGTGTCAGGATCCTGACCCCGAAGCGCGAAGTCGGACAGGTCGTTATCCTCCATGAACTGATCGAAGATTTCCGTGCCGAGCACGACGCTCGTGGGGACGAAGACGGACACGCCAGGGAAGTCGCGCTCGATCCGACTCTCCGCGAGTAGGTAGTCCACGAACGCTATCCCTCTCGCTTTGCCGCCCACCGAGCCTCCCCCGATCCGATAGATGCGCGCGGACCCGTCGAAGTTGTTTCGGTCGAAATCGACGACTTGCCCCCGGTTCCTCTCTCGGCGGTACTCGGTCAATGAGCTCACGACGGAGGCGCGAAGCTCTTCGAGGCTCGCGTAATCCGTGACCCGTCGTGGGCGGAGCTTTTCGGCTAGCTCGAATTCGGTGCGCGCCTTGAGCCAGGTCGAAAAGTCATTCCGTTCCCCGTGATAAGCCAGGCTCTCGGCCGGCACTCGCTCCAGCATTTGCGCGAGCGTCTTGAGGTCGGACGCCCGCCCCACCTCCGCGCCGTCGGGGAGACGAAAGACGAAATCGCCGATGCGAAGGCTTTCCACCATGAACTTACGGACTTGGTGGAGGAGGCGCGGAGATCCTTTGAGCAAGAAAGACGCACCCACCTCTTTGGCCACCACCGCGTTTTGCTCCCGGCTCGACTGCAGCATGATGGGAAGGTCGGGGCGGATCGCTCGCGCCGCTTTGGCCAAGAGAGCACCCCCATCGGCGATCTTGACCCCGTCTTTCGGAAACTGAACGTCCGACAGGATCCCGAGCACGTTATCCGCGTAGCGACTGAAATAGCCCCACGCTTCCTCGTAGTGATCGCAGAGCAAGATCTTCGGCCGCGCGCGGATCCGCATGAGCTTGTCGGAGAGGTTCAAGCTGTCCGGCATGAGGCTTTGTGAGTGTTTGACCAGCTCCGTATAGATCATGGGAAGAAACGATGAGTAATATTGGATGTTGTCTTCGACCACGATGATCGCCGGCACGCCGGCCTCGCCCGTGTCGTGATCGACATTCATTCGGTCTTCCATGTACTTGACGATGGCGAGGAGGATCCGGACGTCGCCCTGCCACAAGAAGATACGCTCCACGGGTGACGTGTCGTGGGTCTCGACGAATCGGTGGAGCTCCTGGCGCTCTTGCGCGAGCAGCACGACCGGAGTGTTGATCCCGTCCGCGCGAAGCGCGGTGATGAAATCCAAAACCCCCATATCGCCCAGCTCGATGGCGGTAACGATCAAGTTGTAGCGACTCGCAGCTTGGGCTTTTTCGAGCGCGCTCTTGCCCGAGAACACTCGGGTGATGTTGGGCGTATGGCGGAGGTTCAGCTCGAGAAACTCGCCGAGGAACTGCTCGTTCAGTCGACCGTCTTGAGAAAGGGTGTAGTAGTCGTAGAGGGTGGAGACGAGGAGAATGTCCTGCACCCGGTTCTGGATGAGATCTTGAAACCCATGAAAGCGATCCGGACGCTCCACATCCTCATCCAGCGGGAAGTCCATCGATCGCATTCTACAGCGCGCTGCTCGCGAGCGTCACCGGGGCGTTGAGCGCATTCGCCCGCGATATGATGATCGCGGCCGAAAGCCTTGCCGGAAGGAGTCGATAGCCTATGAGTCGTGTACTCTCGCTCGTCACGGTGGCGTTTGCGGCCTCGGCCGCGACGTTGGGCATTCAAGAGTTGACGCAGACGGTCGTGGTGAACCTCAAGGACCCGCATCCGATCGAAGGCAGTGTCGTCGTTGCCGGCCCCATTCCGCATAGCGAGATGGCGAGCTGGCTCGACGCGATCGTCGCTCCCGCGTCACGAGAAGAGACCGGTCTGTGGACAGAGCTCGGCGTCGTCGAGACATCCGGGTTCACCTCGCTCCTGCTCAGCGTGCACGGGCAGCTCCGAGGTAGCACGAATGGCGGTGGCTCGGTGGCGCTCGTCCTCGTGCCGAACCAAGAAAACATCCTGCGAGCTCTTGCCGAAGGAGAAGTGCATCTCGAGCTCGAAGGCGGGGCCGACCCGGTCCCGATGGAGGCGCTCTATTTCAGCGGCGCTAGCGAGCGGCTAACGATTGGCTTTCCGAGCTACCGGGCGTTTTTGTACAACACGACCGAGCGGAGCGCTTCGGTCGATGCGTTCGTCTACCTGTCACAGTAGGCAAGGTTATCGAGCTCGCGAACCGGGCGCCCGGGTCCTCGGTAACCACTATTACCGCGCGGGTCGTCGACATTGCCTCGGCCGTCGGATAGTGCTCTAATGTGCGTGCGGAGACAGAAACTGAGGTCTCTCGGCGCGTTTTGGGTCGGGCGGCTTCTATGAGGGGCCTTCATGAAGAAGCTCGCGCTCGCGTGCCTACTCTCCGTCGTCGTCACGTTCCTACCTCAGAGCGTATCGGCGGTGCCCACCATCACTCTCGTCTCGCAGCCCGACACCATCGACGGGTTGAGCAGTGTTTTCGTCGACGTCGTCGTGTCCGGACTCGACACCCTACTTGGCGCTTGGGAGCTGGACCTGCTGTACGACCCCACCGTATTCGTGCCGCAACTGGTCCCGCCTTCCGGTTTCGGCGGACTGCTCGGAGACGTTTTCGCCGGTGAGGCTGTCGGAGGCGCCGATGTTTCGGTGGCTGGAGTCATCAGCTTCCTCCAAGTCTCCCTGCTCTCCAGTGGGGAGTTGGATGCCCTTCAGGGTAATCCTCCGGGAAGCGGTAACGTGCTGGACGAGCTCAGGCTCGCGACGATCGGTTTGTTTCGGTTCGACCCGTCGACGGGTGTGCCGGTGTCGCTGCTGGACTCGGCGAACGTGATCTTGTCCGATGATCTGGGTAATCGAATCCTGCCGGTCGCGAATCCAACCACCGGCGTGTTCATCGGTGTTCCGGAGCCCGGAAGCTGGGCGCTACTGGTTGCGGGCGCGCTGCTCCTGGGTCGACGTCGACTGAGGCACGAGCAAGACCGGAGCGAGACAGCGTCACGTCGCTAGGCGCTCGGACATCAGACAATCCCCTGGTCCAACATCGCGTCGGCGACTTTTAGAAAGCCCGCGATGTTGGCCCCGGCGACGTAGTTCCCCTTCACGTCGAAGCGCTCGGCGGCGTCCACGGTCGCGGTGTGAATGTCTTTCATGATGAGCTTGAGTCGCTCGTCGACCTCTTCCCGGGTCCAGCTGTAGCGCATCGAGTTTTGTGCCATCTCGAGGCCGGAGACCGCGACGCCTCCTGCATTGGCAGCTTTGCCGGGACCGAAGAGGATCTTGCGATCGATGAAGTGGTCGACCGCCTTTGCGTCCGAGGGCATGTTGGCGCCTTCCGACACGACGGTGACACCCCCGTCGAGCAAGTGCTTCGCGTCTCGTTCGTTGATCTCGTTTTGGGTGGCGCAAGGAAAGGCGCAATCGGCCGCGTGACTCCAAATCGGATTGTGGTCCAGGTTGGGATCGTGCTCGACATAGCTCGCCCCGGAGAACTCATCCGCGTATTCAGCGATGCGTCCTCGGCGTTCGTTCTTCAGCGCCATGACCCAGGCGAGCTTTGCCTCGTCGATTCCGTCGGGATCGTGGATGTAGCCGGACGAGTCGGAAAGGGTGACGACTTTGGCGCCGAGCGCCGACAGCTTCTCGGTCGCGAACTGAGCGACGTTACCGCTCCCCGACACGAGGCAGGTCTTGCCTTCCAAGCTCTCGTCGCGGGTCTCGAGCATGTTGGCCGCGAAGTAGACCGCTCCGTAACCGGTCGCTTCCGGTCGGATCAAAGACCCTCCCCAGTTGCGGCCCTTGCCGGTCAGAACGCCGGTGAACTCGTTCACGATCCGTTTGTATTGGCCGAACAAAAAGCCAATCTCTCGGCCGCCTACCCCGATGTCTCCGGCCGGCACGTCGGTGTTGTGCCCGATATGTCTGAATAGCTCGGTCATGAAGCTCTGGCAAAAGCGCATGACTTCGATGTCGCTCTTGCCTTTGGGATCGAAATCGGAGCCACCTTTGCCGCCCCCGAGGGGGAGGGTCGTTAGGGAGTTTTTGAAGACTTGCTCGAAAGCGAGAAACTTGAGGATGCCGAGATTCACCGAGGGATGAAACCGAAGGCCTCCTTTGTAGGGGCCGATCGCGCTGTTCATTTCGATGCGGAAACCGCGATTGACGCGGACGTCTCCTTGGTCGTCGATCCATGGAACCCGGAACATCACGACCCGCTCCGGCTCGATGAGTCGCTCCAGCACTTTCGCGCTTCGATATTCGGGATGACGGTCGACCACCGCGACCAGCGACTCGACGACCTCCTCCACCGCTTGGTGAAACTCGGGCTCAGCGGGGTTCTTCGTTTGCACGTCCGACATGAGGGCTTCAGCGTAGGTGCTCATCTCGCAAGTTTCTCCTGGGTTGAGTAGACGGCTTCACCCCCGACGAAGGTCGCCTCGACCCGGACGTCACGGATGCCGGTCGGTGGAACGGCGGTCAAATCACGGTCGAGGATGACGAAGTCGGCCAGGAAACCCTCTCGGAGCATTCCGCGGTCGCCCTCGTCGAAGGATGCGAAAGCGGCGTTTCGGGTATAGGCCTCGAGCGCTTGCTCGACGGTGATCTTTTCCGCTGGGACCCAGCCCTCCGGGTTCGTGCCGTCGAGGGTTCTTCGGGTGACCGCGGCGTAGATGCCTTCGATGGGGCTCGCCGGCGCCACGGTCCAGTCGCTTCCGAAAACGAGGCGCGCGCTCTCATCGAGGAGGCTCTTGAACGCATAGGTCGTTCGAACCCGCACCGGTCCGATATATCGCTCCGCCCATTGGCCGTCATCGATCGCGTGATAGGGCTGCATGCTGGCGATGGTCGCCAGGCGTGAAAAACGCGCCACGTCTTCGCGGCGCAGATGCTGGGCATGCTCGATGCGAAACCGTCGGTCACGCTCGCCATGCTCGGAGGCGACCCTCTCGAAGATGTCGAGGAGGAGCTGATTCGCGCGATCGCCGATGGCATGAACCGCCAGTTGCAGTCCGGCCGCGTCGGCGCTCCGGATCCAATCTTGTAGGTCGTCCTCGCTCGTGATGAGCAGGCCTCGGTCTTCCGGCTGGTCATCGAAAGGAGCGTGAAAGAGCGCCGTGTGGGATCCAAGGGAGCCGTCGACGAATCCTTTGAGAACGCCCCAACTGAGCCAGTGATCTCCCGTACCCGACGTCTCGACCAAGTCGGCGAGGCGAGACCACTCCGACAGCGGCACGGCGGCGCGGACCCGAGTTCGGAGGGCGTCTCGCGCTTGGGCCCGCCGCAGCACGTCCAGCTCGGCCCAGCTTCCCATGTGATGCACGGAGGTGATTCCGACCGTCGCCACGTGCGCCATGGCTTGGTCGAGCGCGCGATCGAAGTCGTCGTCGGTTGGAGCGGGGACGACGGACGCGACGAGCTCCATCGCGTTGTCCTTGAGAACACCCGTCGGCTCTCCGGAAATGTCGCGCTCGATGGTGCCGCCGGGAACCTCTTCGGTCTCGCGCGTGATGCCGGCCGCCTCCAGGGCTTTCGAGTTCGCCAGTGCCATGTGTCCGTCCAGCCGGTGGACCCACACCGGATGGTCCGGCGACGCCTCATCGATCATCTCGCGATGCGGGAGCTCTCCACCCCAGCGTTGGTGATCCCAATCACCGCCGGTGATCCAAGTTCCGGGCGGCACGGTGGCCGCGAACTCGCCGATGCGCCGCGAGAGCTCCGCGGGGGAGTCGGCGTCTCGCAGTTGAACCGACGCCAGTCGGAAGCCGCCGTCGAGAAAATGAGAGTGCGCGTCGATGAACCCGGGCACGATGAAACGCCCCGTCGCGTCGATCACCGTCGCGTCTCCTACCTGGGAGCGGACGTCGGCGCTAGTGCCTACGGTCACGATGCGCTCCCCCGAGACGAGGAGAGCTTCCGCGAGTGGGTGCTCCGGATCTCCGGTCCAAATCGTCGCGTTCAAGACCGCGAGGGTGGGGGCGTCGTCGTTCGAGGCCGTTCGGCAGGCACTCGTCATCGAGAGCCCGACGACCACGAGCCAAGAGACCGCGCGTGCAGGTTTTCTCATGGAAACCTCATTGACGGACGGGATCCTAAAAGAGGCTCCCGTCGGGTTCAAATCCCGAGCCGGAGACGAGGGAAATCAGGAGACTTCTTTTCCCGCGATCGGCACGAGCTCGGCGCGCCGCCATTCAGGGACGACGACGCCGAGAGAGATGATCATTCGAAGGGCTTCGTCGACGCTCATCGTCAGCTCGACCACTTCGTCACGGGGCACGAGGATGATAAAGCCGGAGGTGGGATTCGGAGTGGTCGGGATGAAGACACAGCAGACTTCCTGACCCGTGCGCGCTTGGACTTCGCCGAGGGAGCTCGATGTCTGGAAGCCGAGGCTCCAGATGCCTTTTCTGGGG
>JAJCXL010000515.1 GCA_029263435.1 Acidobacteriota bacterium
GCCGAACCACATTCGAAGGCCAGCTACGCGAGCAACCGATTCGGATCAACGCATGCTGAATCGAAAAGCAAGTTCGAGCATGCTCCGAGACGCTTCGAGCATTCAAAACACAAGTTCGAGCATCCAAGCGGCAAGTTCGAGCCCTCGTTGAGCCCCCAACGAGCATCGGTTGAGCCCCGTGTGTGCGCTACGGAAATCATCGCAAGCTGTTCTGCGACAACGGGTAGAATGAACGCTGCCGATGGATTGCTTGCCAGGGGGGTAATGCACTGCGCGAAAGTGCGCCCTGCAACGGCGCCGGAGTACCACGCCGCCTGGCCTAGCTCTTTGACAACTCGAACAACTTGCTTTCGCGCGCACGCGCGGGAGTCGAAAACCGCTTAAGCGCGTTCGAAAGTTCAAATCGCCGATTGGTCCCTCAATCGCGCGCTCGCAGGCACTGCTATATAAGCACCAAGTGCACGCGTGACTCGAAAAACCCACTAAGCGCTACAACCGAGCACGATGGTATGACCCAAGTGTCGGCCGTTGGTTGAGCGAAGATCCGATCGGGTTCGGTGCCGGGGATAAGAATCTCTATCGGTATGTGGGGAATGGGGCGACGGTTTTCACGGATCCCAGCGGTCTTGATTACGGATTCACGGGGATTCCAGTTGTCCACCAACCAGCAATCAATATTGGGGTCGACCGGCAGCATCCAGGCACTCCGAACTGGACAGAGGCTGACACAGCCGCTTTTGTAGTATCAGGTGAATTAGCCGGGAGTATGGTGCCGGGCGTGGGAGAAGTCCTAGACATACTAGTCCTAAATTAAGTATATGCCGAGCGGTTTCTCGGCGGTTTTCTTCGCGCATGGTTTATGACCGGGTGGGACCGGTTGCGTTTTTCGGCGATGTGATTCGGTCATGGCTCTCTGAGGGTGCCCTGCAGGCGGTAGGACGTTGCGGCGGTACCGAGACCTACTTATCTCGGCTTCGTTGATCGTGTTGTTATTCAAGTGCGAATCGCAACCAGCGATTGAAGATGCCCAGAGATTCGGTGCAGCTCAGCAGACGCACTGTCAACTGTCGACCGCCACGAATGATCTGCGCCGGAAGACGAACGAACTGTTCGAGGAAGCATTTGAACTCCATCCGAATGACTCTCCGTCGCTGTTGTTCGTGCTTCTCCCGCCAACGACTATCGACGGGAACGCTGAGTCCGATCCAAGCCTTCAAACTCCAGCTCAACGCGGTCATGACCATGAACGCCCAGTTCGATTCCAAGTTGTCCACCGGCGCGTGCAACGCCCGGCACTGATTCAACTGTGCCAAAACGTTTTCCTGATCACACCGATTGTTGCTGCCATAGACGACCTCGCTCGTCGTCAGGTCTTCGCTCGACTCGTTGGTCAAGTAGAAGAAGTAGACGCAATCATCGAACAGCCGACCTTGTTTGGTCACCTCCAGTTCCTTGCAAACGATCACGAGCCGGTAGGTCTCTTTGCAATCGCTCGGACTGTACGGCACCTCGGTGACCCATTCCGCAGCGAGACGCTTATTCTTGTAGCCACGTGCTGCGACGATCTGTTCTTTGATGTTCTCAGGACGAGTTCGATTGGGGGTGCTGGGATCGTATTTCGGGGATCGCGGCAGGTGTTTCCAGTCTTTGGCAGCCACGTTTTCGGCGATATCGACCAGTCCACCGTAAGCTTTCATGCCGAACAAGAACTGCACATCCTCTCTGTCCCAGCGGTCCAGGTGAATCGTTTGCGTGAACGCCGTGTCGCCACGCAACACGATCTTGCGAAAGCCGGCGCGGCGACATAGATCGATCGCACGATCGGCCGGGCCAGCCGCACCTTCCTGGCTCGGACGGTTGCCGCAGCGGTTGACCACTCGCAGGACTTCGCCGGTTTCGGCCAGCGTGAGGACGAGTGGATGGTAACCCCAGATGCCTTTGTAGCTGATGTCCATACCTTGTTTGCACTGACCTGTCGTTTCGACAATCGTACCATCCATCTCGATCGTCGCTTGCTCGAAGAACAAGTCGTCTTGCTGCTCCCAAATATCTAAACGAACTTCGTCAAATGCATCTTGCAAGCGATTAATGTGGTGCGGCTCGAATCGCCGGCAGAAATCACCCGCCGTCGTTGGGTCAGGGATTCGCTCGGCACCGATAGAGTCGAGGAAGAATTCATCGTTCCGTCTCGTCTCGATATCCTGTAGACAGGTTCCGCCGCACAAGGCGTTGTAAGTAAAGTTCAGAACGTGATCTGATTCGTGATACGGGAGGTGTTTTTTGAACAGGTGTAGCGAATCGTCGATCCGTTTTGGCAGTCCAATCTTCTGCGCGAATGCATTAATGGCAGCCATGCCACCATACGCCGTGCCGCCAGCCTTGCTTGCCAATTCGTAGCGAGTGTTATCGCCCGTCATCATGGGCTCGCCGCGATCGTGGCTCGATGAATTCGCCAACCTCTTCTTCATGCGCTCTTTGCGTCGTCGAATCAATTCTGCTTTAATGGTCTTCACTCGAAATCTCCATCGTGGAAGCGAGCAGATCGCTGGGCCTGGTCAAAGAGACCAACGATTTGCAGGGGTATTTCGAGTTTTTCATGCGCAAATCCCGTGCCAAACCACAGCCTCACGCTTCTCTAAGGACTAGCTCTGTCGGAACAAACCGATGCTCGGTCGTTTCCCGGAGGTAACCTTGTCTTCTACCGTGGCCTCTTGGATTTCGTGGGAAACGAAGCGGCATTGGTTGCTATTGTGGGTCACGAACTGTCGCACCTCGATCATGGTCACCAATTGCGACAAGTT
>JAJCXL010000516.1 GCA_029263435.1 Acidobacteriota bacterium
TCTCGTCCGCCAAAAACCCCTTCGCACGCGGGTGGAGACCTTGCTCAGCAAGCTCGACGGGCTTCGCCGGTGGATGGATGAAGCCCACCATCTCGAGGAAGAGACCGCGCGGTTCAGGCGCGAAGAAGACGACCGCTACCGCATGATCGGAGAGTCTCCTCAGATGCTCGAGATCCTCCATCGCATCCGCCGCGTCGCGAAAGTGCCGCGTCCGGTGCTCATCCAGGGCGAGCGTGGCACCGGCAAGGAGCTCGTCGCTCGAGCGGTCCATCGTGAAAGTCCGCGCTCGGAGGGCGCGTTCGTCGCCGTCAACTGCGCCGCGCTTCCCGATACGCTTCTGGAGAGCGAGCTATTCGGCCACGAGAAAGGCGCGTTCACCGGCGCCACCCACGCAAGCGCGGGAAAGTTCGAGCAGGCGTCGAGCGGCACCCTTTTTCTCGACGAGATCGGCAACATGTCGCTGCCGTTCCAACAAAAGATTCTCCGGGTCGTCGAGTATCAGCGCTTCACGCGCGTGGGTGGCAAAGACGAGATCGAAGTCGACACCCGAATCATCGCCGCGACGAACGCGGACTTGCGGGAAAGGATGCGCAAAGGTCAATTTCTCCCGGACCTACACGACCGGCTCGCGTTCGAGGTCATCGAAGTGCCCCCGCTAAGACATCGAGAAGGTGAGATCGAGGTCCTCGCGCAATTCTTCCTGAATCAATTCATGCAGGAGGTACCGGCCTTCGCAGGCAAGAGGCTGTCGCAAACCGCGATCGATCTACTCTACGGCTATCCATTTCCCGGCAACGTGCGGGAGCTCAAGAACATCGTCGAGCGCGCGGTCTATCGCGACACGACGAACGAGGTCACCCCCGAGGATATCGGCCTACTGGGAGACCCGCACTTTCAATCTCGAGGCGCCACCTTCAAGGACAGAGTCAACGCGTTCGAAAGACAGCTGCTCGCGGATGCTTTCAAAGCCGCCGGCGGAAATGGAGCGAAAGCGTCCCGCCATCTCGGGCTTCGCTACCACCAGCTGCGGCATCTGCTCAAGAAGCACGGGCTCGACGAAAGCTAACCGCCGCGCCTGAGGACGCGATCGAGAGAGAACCTGCCGCCGCCCAGAAGCAGCAACGCCGAAAACACCAAGAAATAGGTCGCCGCCCGCTCGGGGTTGCCCCAACTGTCGACCTCTTCGGAAGAAACGTTGAACGCGCCGAGCCATACACCCAAGTGACCCAAGAGATGGTGACGGAAGAACGTCGCGACGAACATCGTGAATGCGGCAAAGGCCGCCGCTACCCGAGTGCCGAACCCGAGCGCTATCGCGAGACCACCGCCAAACTCGGCAAGGGCCGCCGCCCAAGCGAAGACGACGGGAAGCGGAAAGCCCAAAGCTTCGACCCCCGCGACGAAACGATCGCCGTTTCCCGAAGAGAGCATCGCAATCTTTTGCCAACCATGGGCGAAGGCAAGGCCTAGGCCCGACAGGCGCAGGATCAAAAGGGAGAGGTCTTTGGTCATTCGGTTGAGTCGACTCCAATCGTCGCGACGTGCGACAGCCCACGATTCTAGTTCAAGGCCAACAGTGGCGCGAAGTCTGAAGACTTTGGGTCTACACTGACGCGATCATGGAGAAACTCAGCGGGTGGGGTCTCGAGGACGACGTCGTCGTCAAAGAGACGCACTTATCGCGCCGACCTACTCGTCGTAGCGCGCCTATCGCCATCGCCAGCGTCGCGGTCCTCTTCGTCTTCTCGGTCATCTACTGGAGTGACGCGATGGGACTCGCGGCCTACCTGCCGGCGAGCCGAGATGCGGTCTTCGGTCAGGGTGAGTATTGGCGACTGGCGACCACGATGCTGGTTCACGCGGACGTTCAGCATTTTCTCTCGAACAGCATCGTGCTCGGCGTGCTCGCATTGTTGCTCTACGGCTATTACGGCGCGAGTGTCTTCCCCGCCGCCACGCTGCTACTCGGCACAATCGTCACGGGCATCGCCATTTACACTTACCCGGCGACGACCCACCTCGTCGGCGCGTCCGGACTCGTCTACTGGATGGCCGGGTTCTGGCTATGTCTCTACTTGCTCATCGAGCGACGTTTCGGACTCGGCAAGCGCGTGTTTCGCGCGATCGGGTTCGGATGCATCGTCCTCGTCCCGACCGCCATCGAGCCCAATGTGAGCTACCGCACTCACTTCATCGGGTTCGTCGTCGGCGTCCTCTTCGGACTCGTCTACTTCCAGAGACACAAAGCTCGCCTGCGTGCCTCGGAGCGCGTCGTCTTCGAGCGCTGACGAGAACCCGGAGCGCAGCCGGGTCGCTTTTTAGTCTCGCTCGCCGCTACCGCGACCGCTATAAGCCAACGCCATCGCACGTTCCGTCACTTTGGCATAGAGCCGTTCGAGCGAGCCCCGGATCTCGGGATGCGGCTTCCAAATCGGCGGGACCCCTAGACGCTTGATGAGAGACGCGTTGACGGCAGGCGGGCCCACCGCGAAGGACACCGTGTCGAAGCTCTCTCCCATCTTCCAATAGTCCCGAACGGATTCTTCGAGCGGGCGATTGCCGTCGCCGTCAACGATGCGACCCGACGCCTCGGCGGCTCGATATTGGCGTAGACGTCGGAGGATCTGGTCTCTGGTCATGCCCCGCCACCCAAACAGCAGAAACGGGTCACCGTCCAGCTTGTCCGCGAGGACGAAATGCGTGGCGATGATGTGCTTGCACGGCACGACCTCATCGGCGCAGGAGCACGACATCTCGAGATCGGAAGGCGCGGCGGGAAACAATGAGAGTCCGACGCTCGCGAACGCTTCCTCGATATTCTCCGGCATTTCTCCCGAGAGAAGCTTGGCCGAGAACAGCGCTTGGGACGCGAGCGCTCGCACGGCATCGGCCCACTGCTCTTTCGTGAGCGGCTCGAACGCAATCTCTACTCGATGCGGCTCGTAGCGTGAGCCTTGGATCTCCGCTACCACTCGGCCGGGCTCGACCTCGATCGACAGCACCCGCTCAGCGCGTGCGTATCGCTTGCCTCGCTCGAGGCGCCGAGAGACGCCAATCGACTCCATGACGGACCACCAGCGCTCGGACCACCACCGCGGCTCGGTCTCTTCTTCGTCCGTCGTTTCCGTCACTAGACTTCTACCGCGCTGGCCCGCAGCTCGAAGAGATCCCGAAGGTTGTCCGTCGTCAGCTCGGTCAGCAGGTTCTCGCCCGAATGAATCACGGACTCGGCGAGCGCTTTCTTTCTCTCCGCGAGCTCATCGACGCGCTCTTCGATCGTGCCCGCACAGATGAACTTGTACACGGCCACCGATCGCGTCTGACCGATCCGAAACGCGCGATCGGTCGCTTGGTCCTCTACCGCTGGGTTCCACCATCGATCGTAGTGAAACACGTGCCGTGCCTGGGTGAGGTTCAGCCCGAAGCCGCCCGCCTTGAGCGACAAGACGAAGATCGACGGCGCCTGCTCGTCTTCTTGGAACTCCGTGATCATTCGCTCACGCTCGACGGACGGCACTCCGCCGTGGAGAAAGGACACATCGACCGAGAGCGACTCCCTCAAATGGCGCACGATGAGCTTTCCCATCTCCGCATACTGGGTGAACACGAGCGCGCGGTCGTCTTCCGCGAGCACTTCTTCCAGCATTTCGGTCAGACGCGAGAGCTTGCCGGAGCGCTCCGGCAGTGAGCTGCCATCGGCGAGGTAGTGCGCGGGGTGGTTGCAAATCTGTTTGAGACGCGTAAGCGCGGCGAGCACTTCGCCTTTGCGTCCAATACCGTCGGAAGCTTCGATCTTCAGCAAGCTCTCTTGGACGACGGCTTGATACAGCGTCGCCTGCTCGCGGGTGAGCGTCGTGTAGACCTTCATCTCGTTCTTCGTGGGCAGGTCTCGAATCACGGTGGGATCGGTCTTGACGCGCCGAAGAACGAAGGGCTGCACCAAACCTCGAAGCTCCTCGGTGGCCGTTGGGTCTCGATAGCGCTCGATGGGAAGCGCGTAGTTTCTCCGAAACGATGCTTCCGGCCCCAGATAGCCCGGATTCAAGAACTCCATGATCGACCAGAGCTCTTGGAGCCGGTTCTCTACCGGCGTGCCCGTCAGAGCAATCCGCCGCGGTGCCCGCAGTTTCCTGAGAGCCCGGGTTTGCTTCGCTTGCGGATTCTTGATGTTCTGAGCTTCGTCGAGCACCAGCGCGCTCCACTCGACGGCATCGAGCTGCTCGAGGTCCCGATCCACCAGACTGTACGTGGACACCACGACGTGATGCTCGTTGGCTTCGCGCACGAAGTCCGCGCCTTCGTGGCGGTCCAGACCGTGGTGGACGAGGACCTTCAAGCTCGGCGCGAAACGCTCCGCCTCTTTGCGCCAATTGCCGACGACGGAGGTCGGGCAAATGAGAAGAAACGGCTTGTCCAGCGCTTGGTTCTCTTGAAGGTGCAACAAGAGCGCGAGGACTTGGATCGTCTTTCCGAGCCCCATGTCATCCGCGAGACAAGCGCCCAGTTTGAAATCACCCAGGAAGACGAGCCAAGACAACCCTTGTTCTTGGTAGGGTCGCAGCGTGCCTTGAAATGACTTCGGTGGCTCGATGTCGACGAGGGCCTGTTTTCCCGCGAGGCGGGACAGGAGCATTTCGATCCAGCCCGTTGCCCGAAGGTCCGTCACCGGCAAGCGACTATCGCCTAGATGTCCGAGCTTGAACTGGAGGACGTCTCCGAGGGTCATCTGAGGGATCTCGGGCCGAGAGCTCATCGCGCTCAGGACCTCTTCGACCCGCGCGGGAGACAACTCCACCCATTGCCCCCTCACCCGAACGAGGGGTTGTTTCATCGCCGCCAGCTCGACGAACTCTTCGCGGGTCAAGCTCTCCGAACCGAGCGCGACTTGCCAGTCGAACTCCACCAGCGCGTCGAGCCCTAGCCGACTGACGACGCCTCTCGAGCCTTGCCCACGGGGCGAGACGGAAAGACTGAGGCCCACTCCGTGCTCGCGCCGTCCCCACCACGTCGGCACCATGACCCCATAGCCGCTCTCTTTGAGGAGAAAAGCTCCCTCGGTCAGAAACGCATAGGCTTCGTCGAGACTGAGTGAGCACGCTTCGGGACGGGACTCTTTCAGACTCTCCTCGATGGGAGGGAAAAGGGCGGCCGCGCGGCCGAGCGCTTCGAGCACGAACTCATGCGGCCGCTCCAGTCGACGCTCGAGATAGCGCCACGACGTGCCTCCATGCTCCCAAACTCTTGCCAGCGGTACGAGAAGGCTCTCGTCGTCGAGCGCTTGAAGGACGAAGCGAAGCTCCCAGCCATCGTTCGGCGGCTCGGTCGAATCATCGTCAGTCTCGTCGTCGGCGGTGTCAGCTTCAGTCTCGTCGGCGGCGACCCCAGCTTCACTCTCGAGGCCTTGCTTGACCGAGGCGAGGTCTAGATCGGCCTCGGTGGGCTCGCTCGCTGCGGGCGGCTCCAGTCGGAACGCGATCCGAAACGGCGCGCTCTCCTCTTCGTCGAACTGTGAGCGCCAACGGGTGAGGTCATCGCGGAGAGCGTCGGCGACACGCTCGCTCGCGTCGAACCACGCGTCGTTGTCGAGAAGCGAGGAGACGAACTGCTCGCCATCCGTCTCGACGAAGCGGGGCTTGAGCCGCAGCCGAGCCGCGGCCTCGCGGACGAAACGATCCATCGAGGAACATAGAAAATCCGAGAGGAGGGCGTCGGGCGTCTCGGGCTCACCGTCGAACACCGCGCGACACACGGGCGGCATGGCGGCTCGAAGCGCTTCGACGCGATCCAACTCCTCGTCGATGAAAGGCTCCCACCTCGCTTCGGGGCTCCCGCCACCGTTGGTCAGAACCGGCAAGAAGCGCTGGCGCGCGAGAAGCTCGAGAGCAAAGCGTGCCGCGGCGGACCAATATCGGAGGTCCGAGCCCAGCCGGAGGCGCTCCGGAAGTTGCTCCGTCGAGCCCGGCAACAACGCGAGCCAAGACAACGCCGCGAAGGGCTCGAGCGATAACCCATCGATCTCCCACGGGCGCAAAGAGACATCGGAGAGAGGAGCGCGTTCATGATGGCTTTCGGGCGATGGAAGAGGTCGACCGTCTCTGGACGGCAAGAGGATGGAGACCTTCGACACACGCTCCTCGAAACGGCTCTCTTGGTCGGTGAGAGCTAGGAGCAGCCGGCGAGTGACCGCCTCGGGCTCGAGCTGAAACGGATGAGCCCGGCCCAACGAGGCGGGGGCGTCGCCGGACTCTGTTTCACCCCAGAGAAAAAAACTGTGTTTCGAGGGAAGCCAGGTCCCGTGTGCAACGATCAAGTGAGCTCGATTTTCCCGCTGTTGAAGGCTATGCTGCAGTCTCGGTGAGAGTCTCGGAACGATTCACGACATCCAGAAGCTCCGGCCGTGAGCTAGGGCCCGAAGCGCTCCATAGCCGGTTTGGAGTTGGCGGAGAGGGTGGGATTCGAACCCACGTGCCCAGTCACCCAGACAAGACGCTTTCGAGGCGCCCCCGTTACGACCACTTCGGTACCTCTCCGCAGATCAAGCCCGCAGATTAGACATTCTCGCGGCGATATGCGAAAAAATCTTGCAAAATCTTCTTACAATCCTGCTCCAGCACTCCTGATTCGATCGTGAGTCGGTGCGGCATTCCCACTTCCGCCACGTCGAGAAGCGACTCGACGGCTCCGAATTTCGGCTCGGACGCCCCGTAGATGAGCGTACCAATACGCGCATGCACGATGGCTCCTATACACATCATACAGGGCTCGACGGTGACGTAAAGGGTCATCGGAGACAAACGATAGTTGTCGATCTCCCTCGCCGCTTTACGAATGGCGACGATCTCTGCGTGAGCGGTCGGATCGACGGCGCGGATCGGCTGGTTGAATCCAGACGCGATCACTTCCTCGTCTCGAACGAGGATCGCACCGATAGGGACTTCGCCCAAATGCAGGGCTTGCCGCGCCTCGTCGAGCGCGAGTCGCATCATTGCGTGATGTTTATCGATAGCGCCTCACCTCGCTCGGCCGCGAGAATACCCGACGCTCGTCGCACAGGCAAGACGGCCGGCCGTCGTTCAAGCAAGACGGGGGATCCCCTTTGACGGCCATCGACCCGAAAGCAGCGGCCTGGTTCGAAGCCCTCGCCGCAGCTCACCGGGAGACCCTCACCTTCCAAGAGATCCGCAAGGGCGTCGTCGCCTTGTCCAGGATCTATGTGGAGCAGAGAGGTCGTATCGGCGGTGACGTTTTTTCCGGCGCGGGCAAACGCGCGGCATTCGCGTGTTTCTACACGCCGCTCCACTATCTGCTCATCCGACACATCCTGTCCGAGGTGGCGACGTCTTCTCCCCGACGCATCATCGATCTCGGCTGCGGTTTACTCGCCGCCAGCGCGGCATGGGCGCATCACGCAGCGGCGGCCTCCGAAACCACTCAAATACTCGGCATCGACCAAAACCCGTGGGCGGCGCGCCAAGCGCGCGCGTCGCTGCGGGCGCTCGGAGTCCGGGGACGCGTTCTCCAGAAATCGCTCGAGCGCGCCCCTCGACCGGAGTCGAAAGACGCCGTGGTCGCGGCGTTTACCGTCAACGAGCTCGGCGAGACAACGAGAGATGGACTTCTATCCACGTTGTCGAAAGCCTCTCGGAGCGGGGTCTCGTTTCTCATCGTCGAGCCTATCGCCCGGCGGGCGGTGCCCTGGTGGTCCCCTTGGAGCGATCGGATCGAATCGCTCGGCGGCCGTGCCGACGAGTGGCGCTTCGACCAGACGCTGCCCGCGTTCGTCGGAGAGCTCGACCACGCGGCCGGGCTCCATCATGGAAAGCTCTCGGGGCGGTCGCTCTACCTCCCAGGGCGATCTAAGATCGAGCGCGAATGAACAAGAGTCCGACCGGCGCGCAGTCCGTACTTCGCGCGATCCGCTTACTCAAAGCGTTCACACTCGACAAGCGGGAGCGCGATATCCGCGGCCTCGCCGAAGAGACGGGACTCAGACGCGGCACCGTCCACCGACTCGTGGCCGCGCTCGTGAGCGAAGGCTTGCTCACGAAGGCGGCGGACAAAGGGAAGTACCGGCTGGGGCCGACCGCCGCGGTCTTGGGAGTGCGCGCGCTTCGCTCGAGCGCCCTTCGAGAGAGCGCCCACCCGGAGCTCGTGAAGCTAGCCCGGCAAACCGGCGAGACCGCGACGCTCGAGGTCCTGACCGAGGGGAAGATGCTCATCCTCGATGAAGTGCTGGGCGACAGGCTCGTCAGCGCGTCTCCTTCGCTCGGCACCGCGTGGGAACTTCACGCGACCTCCACGGGAAAAGCACTGCTCGCGACCTTCTCGAAGTCTCGATTCGAGGCGTCCATCGCTGAGGCGTTGCCGCGGTTCACCGACAAGACGCTGACCGGGCGCGACGAATGGGTCTGTGAGCTCGAAACGATCACGGAGCGCGGATTCGCGATCGCGTGGGAGGAGCTCGAAGCGGGCTACGCCGCCGTGGGCGCGGTCGTTCGAACGCCGATGGAAGACGCGCGCGCGGCGTTGAGCGTCGGAGGCCCGAGCGATCGCCTCGACCGAGATACGCTCGTCGAGATCGGCGCGCTGGTGAAGGCTTCGGCAGAGGCGGTCTCGGCGCGTCTCGGCTTCGAGGGCGACCACCCGGTTGCCACCCGTGATCCATCGCTTTAAACTCATCCTCCAAAACCAAAAGCAAAATCAGAGGAGATCTCATGATCCGGCGAATTTTCTGCTCGACGTTCCTCGTTCTCCTCACTGGAGCCGCGGTCGGTGTGGCGCACGCGCAGAGCCCGGTGCTCGACCGCATCTTGAAAAACCGGGAGCTGCGCGTCGCGACCTCCGGGAACCAGCCGCCCTTCAACGCCATCAGCAAGCGAGGTGAGCTCATGGGGCTCGAGGTCGACCTCGCCCATGCTCTCGCGGAAGCGATGAACGTCGACCTCAGTCTCCAGTCGATGCCGTTTCCCGACCTTCTTCCGGCCCTGCGAGACGGGAAAGTCGACCTGGTGATGTCCGGTCTCTCGGTCACGCCGCGGCGGATGCAAGACTTCGCGTTCGTCGGGCCCTATGTGCTCTCGGGAAAGTCAGTGCTGACCGACAGCAGGACGTTGGTCGCCATGAAGGCCCCTCGTGACTTGGACAAACCTGAGTTCACCTTGGTGGCGCTCGCCGGCTCGACCAGCGTGGACTACGTCAAGCGGGTGGCGCCCCAAGCGAAGCTCGTGACCACCCAGAACTACGAGGAAGCGGTCCAGATGATCCTTTCCAAGCGAGCCACCGCCATGATTGCCGACATGCCGGCCTGCGTCCTGACTGTTCTCAAGAACCCGAACGCGGATCTGGCCACCCCGTCCCAGCCGTTCAACGTCGAGCCCGTCGGGATCGCTCTTCGT
>JAJCXL010000517.1 GCA_029263435.1 Acidobacteriota bacterium
GCGGACTTCATTCCGTAGTCGGTCGGCACCGTCATGACCAACACCTCTTCGAGAGCGACGCCGCCGTCTTCTCGTTGAAGATTCCTCAGCGTCTCCAGCAATAGGCCGGCCCCCACCAAGAGCACGAAGCTGACTCCAATCTGAGAGACGACGAGTGAGCGCTGAATGCTACGGCCGGCAAGCCCCACGCTCGAGCGGGTTCCGGAAAGCCATCCCAGTCGTCGCGAGGGCGTCCCGGGAAGTCTCGGCAGCAGAGCGAAAGCGCAGGCCGATGCCAACGCGACGCCGAGCGCCACCAACAGCACGGTGGTATCGACAGAGATCTCGGCCGCTCGAGCCGAGTAGCGGGCGATATAGGCGGAGAGCAGATCGACGCCGGAGATGGCGAACAAGACGCCGAGCGCGGCCCCGACGATGGAGGGAACGAGGTTCTCGATCAATAACTGACGCCGTATCGTCCACGTCTTGGCACCCAGCGATATCCGAAGCGCCCACTCGTCATAGCGACGAATGACGCGGGTAAGGGTCAAGTTGGCGACGTTCGCGCAAGCGATCAACAAGACGAAGGCGGCGACGCCGAGCAGCATGAACAAGGTGGGTCGCGCGGCTGCGGCGAGCTGGTCGCGCAACCCGGTGATCGATACCGCATATCCGTGGGCATCCAGATAGACGTCGGGGTGTTCGTCATGAAGACGCTGAGTCACCGTATCTATCTCTGCGCGGGCCCCCGCCATCGTGGCTCCCGGCGCGAGCCGGGCGAAGACTTCTGTCATCCGGTGATGCCTGTCATCGGTCATCGCGGCACTCAGATGGTGTGGGCTGACGACCATGTTGACGTAGATGTCCGTCCGCTCAGGATATGGAGGCGCAGGCTCGGCCACGCCGACGATCTCGACGCTGCGACCGTTGATCCTGACGATCCGGCCGACGGCCGCAGGATCGGCGCCGAATAGCCGGTGCCAGTAATCGTAGGTCAACACCGCGACCGCGGGCGGGCCTTCTCCCTCGTCTATCGAGGAGATGACGCGGCCGAGCCGAGCTCCGAGACCCATGACCTCGAAGTAATTTCCGGTAACGATCCCGGCGCGTACCCGTCGAGGCTCATCGAGCCCTAGTATGCTGAACGTCATCGCGGAGAACTCGGCGACGCCTTCGAGACTCGGGCTCTGACGGTAGTCCTCGATCTCGGGCACGGAGAAGAGCAGGTTGTCGATCCCTGCCCGTCGCGCCGAGTGACGCAGGTAAACGAGTTGGGCGCCCTCGTGGTAAGGGAGCGGCCGAAGCCAGATTCCGTTCACCACGCTGAAGATGGCGGTGTTAGCACCTATTCCGAGTCCGAGAGTCAGGACGAAAGCCAACGCATAGCCCGGGCTTTGCACCAGCCCTCTCACGGCCATGCGTAGATCCGAAAGACTCTGGGTCAAGAGGGCCCAGGCGGCACGCCTCACGGATGACGGGAATCTATCGAGCATCCGTCTCCACACGGGCGCCGCCGAGTGCGGGTCGATGAAGGTGGGCGCTTTGGTGACGGCGTAGGCTCGAGCGACACGCGTCGCGGAGCCGAACCGACGCAAGGCGAGAGACGTTGCTGCGTCACGGGTAGCACCCTCGGCGACGAGCGCTTCGATCGTATCCTCGAGATGCGAGTCGGTCTCCTCGAGGATCCGCTCGATGCCCGGATGGCCCGGCTCGACCAGAAACTCGGCAGCGAGCTCCTTACGAAGCGCGAGGCGAAAGGCGTGAAGGCTTCGGGCGGCTGGGCTCATACCGTATCCAAAACCGACTCGACGGCCTGAGCGAAGCTACCCCACTCGAGTCGCTCGCGAGCGAGTGCGTCCTTCCCCTCCGGCGTCAGATCGTAGACCCGCCGGCGGCGACCGCCGACCGTGTCCCACGAGCTCGAAAGAAGATTCTTCGATTCGAGCCGGTGGAGCGCCGGATAAAGCGTTCCCTCAGGAAGGTCCAGCGTCCCGCCGCTCGCTTCCGCGAGCCGACGGGCGATATGGTAGCCGTGAGCCGCACCAGCTCCAACTACCGCTAACAAAAGAAGATCCAGATGCCCTTTTAGCGTTTCTCTCTTCATACCTCGTGTCCCTACTCCTAGTCATACGAGGTATCAACACCAAAGGTTCAGCAAAAAAATCTAGGTCGGGCGGGGGACCTTGTGGGCAGCCCCACGGACTTCGTACGGCGACCCGCCGGCGGCCCGACACAGCCGGGCAAACTCGCCGTCGCGCTCAGCCAGGACGTGAGCCGGGCCATCTTCGACGATGCGTCCCCGTTTCAGGCTCAAGACGCGATCGGCGCAATAAGCGACACTCAGCCGGTGAGAAATGCCGACGATGGTCCTGCGCACCGGCGCCTTGAACAAGCTCTCCAGGATGCGTCGCTCCGAATCCATATCGAGGGCGCTCGTCGCTTCGTCCAAGACCAGGATCTCCGCGCCGCACACGAGCGCGCGCGCGATCGCGAGCCGCTGTCGCTGTCCGCCGGAAAGCCTCAGGCCTCGTTCTCGAACTTCCGTATCGATCCCATCCGGCAGCGCGCCGACGAGCTCATCCAGCCCGACCAAGCGGATGGCCTCGGCGAGCTCGTCGTCACTCGCCCCCGGCGCACCCACGAGTAAGTTCTCCCGGATCGTCGTCTCGAACAAGAAGACGTCTTGCGACACATAAGCGGTCGCTCGGTACAGGCTCGCCCGATCCATTCTCGGCAGCGGCACGCCTCCGAGCCGGATCTCACCTTTCGATGGATCGTCGAAGCGTAGCAAGAGCTTGGCGAGCGTCGTTTTCCCCGCGCCACTTTCACCCACCAACACCACGCGCTCACCCGCCTCGATCGAAAAGGACACGTCATCCAGAATCGGCTCCTGCTCGTACGCGAAGCACACGCCACGAAACTCGATATCGAGGGGCACGGACGGTAAGGAGACCGGATCTACGGCGTCGGTCAGCTTGGGCTCATCGTCCAGAAGCGCCAGGGCCCGCTCCCCTCCGGCGAGACCTTTCGCGAAGTTCAGTATCTGACCGCCGATACTCATCACCGGCGTTTGCAACAGGTAGCCGGCCCCCAGGAAAGACAGGAACTCTCCTTCCGTCATCTCCCCCGCGATGAGCGCTTGACCCGTGATCAGCAAGATGACCGCAATGCCGACGCCGATAACCAACTGAATGACGGACATGACCGCCGCGCTCGTTCTCTCCATGTGGACGGTCGTGCGGTAATAGTCTTGATTCACTTTCTCGAAGCGCTCGCGCCATCTATCTCCGACCCGGTACGTAAGAACGACCTCGATGCCTCCGATGACCTCACTGAGCTGACGCACGACGGCCGAGATGCTCTCTTGGGTTCGGCGGCTCAACGTGCGGATACGCTGATTCATTCGCATGAGAAACCAGCCGATGATGGCCACCGCCCCCACGCTGAACAACGAGAGCCGCCAGCTGTGAAGCAACATCACCCCGAAGAGCAACACCAGCGTCACCGCGTCGCGCACGATGTTCTGGACCGCCGACGCCGCCGTGGACTCGAACCGCACCACATCGTTGACGACACGACTGACGAGATCACTGGAAGTCCTAGTCACGAAATAGGCGCGGTCTTGCCGGAGCAAGTGCGCGAACAGGTCCCGCCGAATCGTGCGAACGATGCGGGCCCCCGCGACTTTCGCGACGACGGCATGGACGAAATTGAGCAAAGCCTGCACGCCGAAGAGACCCGCGATGAGCCCGCACAAGCCGAGTAGCTGAACGGAAGTCATTCCCTCGTCGAAGAGCGCATCGCCGACCGGCTGAATGATCCATGCCTTCGCGGCCGTCACTGCGCTGACACCGACCAGAGCGATCAGAGACACGGCATAGAGGCCTCCGACCTGCTTCATATAGCCCACGACCCGACGGCTCGGCCGAAGCTGGCGAAGGACAGGCGTCACGCGCGCGCGCTCGTCGTTACTCAAAACGCACCCCGAGGAGAAGAGAGCTTCCGGCCAGGCGAGCGCGCGCCGATAAAACGATCCTCGACGAAGGCGTGCTCAATGAGAATTCCCTAGTAGAATCGATAGCAATGACAACCTGCGGGGTACTTCCATCATCCGGTGCCCCAAGCGATGCTGTCAACACGGCGCCCGGTTGCGGCCGCTCCCTTCGCGAGGCTCGGTACGCGTGGCGGGTCTAGCCGAGGAGCGGTTCCTTGCCGCGGTAGCGAAGCTCGAGCCGGGGGCGGTCGACATCGACTTGGCACAGGAGATCGCCACGAGCGAAGAGTTCTCTTGGCAAAAGGCTCTGGACCTGGCCGAGCAGCACTGGGTGCCCTCTCTGCTGATCCACAACCTCCGAGCCGCACCTGCATTGATGGAGCACTTCCCCGCTGCGCATTTGCACCAACTACCTCGGCTCGAGAACGAAGCGTCGGACCGATGGGCGTTGTTTTACGAAGTGGCCGCACCCGTATTCTTCGATCTCGTCTCCGACGGTGTTCGGGTCCTTCTTCTCAAGGGCGCTGCACTGAGCGTGAGCTCCTACCCGAAAGGAACCCGCCGTCTCCGCGATCTGGATATCTTGATCGACAAGAACGACTACGAACGAACCAAAAAGGCTCTGCTGGACCACGGATTCTTCATGCTGCTCAGGCCGGGTCAAACCGAGGCATACAAATTGAGCGACTATCACGAGATCGGTTTTGCCAAACAAACCCGGGTGGGGTATCTGGGGCTCGACGTCCACTGGATGATGTCTCCAGACGAAGATGACGGGTTCGTAAAGACTTCGGAGCTCTTCTCCCGAGCGCGTTCAGTGAGCTTCGGAGATATCCCTCTATGGAGCACGTCTCCAGAAGACACCTTTATCAACTATGCGAATCAGATCGCTCAAGACCATCACCGTATCCGCTTTCTGAGAGCGGGCGACATTTACGCGATCATTAAACCCGGGCTCGACTGGTCGTTGCTCGCCGAGACGGTGCGCCGCGCCAATATGTCCGGCCGCGCGAGGCTGGCGCTGGGCGTCGCCTCATTGATGAAGGCCGAGCCTCCGGAATGGATCCTCGAGGAGCTGGAGCGTAGCTGCCCCGGAAGCCGTCGAGCAACGCACTTCCTCGTCGATCTAGCGTGGCTGTTTGGAAGACGCGTCGTATCCGTTCCCGCCGACGCGGCGTTGACGAGCTTGTTCCACAGCAGACCCGGCACGAAGCCCCCGTCCCTCGTCAGCTACTGGTATTGGAGAGCGTTGAAAAAACGCACCTCGCTCGCCGCGCGACTGGCTCTCGGACTGCGCGGCTACGCACGCTCCCTCGCCTTCGCCTCGGCCTTGCGAGCGGTACGCGTGGCGACGTTTCTCGGCGCATCGACGACCGCAGCCCGGCTGGAGAACGTCGCGTGGGAGATTGGAGACCCCTAAGTGTCCCGTCCCAAAAATTCGTGGGATCCATCCGCTAAACGGGCACCGGTGGATACATCCCATAAACGAAATTGCCCAGACCGAAGCTATCGTAGCGCTCGAGGATCTCGACGCGATAACCGAGAGAGGTCGCGATCGGGGCGGGATCATGTTTTTGGTCGTTGCGGTCGCAAAACGACATCATCACGCTGCCGTCTTTCGCGAGAAACGCAGGCGCCTCGGTCAAGAAGCGTCGGACGATCGCCTCCCCCCCATCTGCGCCGCACCCACACCGCGGTGCGCTGCGCGCGGGGCTATAAGGCTGATTGAAAACGATGAGGTCGAAGCTCAGCCCTTCGGGGATGGCGCTGAAGAGGTCTCCTTCGACGATGTGAAGCGGGGCGAGACCGTCATTCGCGGCGACGTTGTTCCGAGCACATTCGACAGCGGGCGGATGAATATCGGTCGCCCAGACCGTATCGGCACCTGCCCGTCGGATCCGCATGGCGATATAGCCGGTGCCGCACCCGACTTCGAGCATGCGAGCCGGCGCCAATCGACACCCGATATCCGACATCAGCGATGCGCTGCGGCCGAAATCCGGAGGAAAGACGTCAACCCCCACGGTGAGACGTAGTCCGTCCATCTCGACGTCGTAGGGCTGACGATCGAGAAGCTCCTGAAACTCTTTCGGTTTCGGCGGTCTGTTATCCATCGGACTCACTGAGCCTCGTCT
>JAJCXL010000518.1 GCA_029263435.1 Acidobacteriota bacterium
CTTCAAGGACTCGCGACGACCTATTACTTGTTCTACTTCGCGTTGCTGCTCGCGTTTTGGCTGCCGGCTTACGTTTTGTGGACCGAGCGCGGTCTCAAGAAGATTCCCGCGTTGATACCTCCGATGGCCGCGGCCGGCGCGCTGTTCGGCGCCTTGTCGATACCCTATTTCGGCATGCTTCGAGACTTCAGCTACCAGCGGAGCTTGGCCTCCGGGGTGGACCTTCTCGAATATCTTCAGCCGCCTCCCGAGAGCCCCCTCGCTCTCGTCTATTCCTTCGACCTGCCGATAGACTCCACGCCCCAGTTCCTCGGGCTTCTCGCCCCCGTGCTGGCGCTCGTCGGGCTCGTCGGGGGAGGCGCATTCCTACGTACGCGTCCGCAGCGGATCTTCTTCTGGCTCGCCACGGCGACCGCCGCTATCGGCGCGATCCTCTCGCTCGGACCGGAAATTCGCGTCGCGGGCTCGAGCTTGGGCGAAGGGCCCTACCTTTGGCTCTATCAGTGGTTCCCGCCATTTCGGGTCCTGCGAAGTGCGATCCGCATGAGCGTTCTCGTGCACTTCGGTCTCGCCATCCTCGCCGGTGCCGGCGCGCATGTGTTGTTGTCGAAGCTCGGTGGGCGGCTAGGCTCCGTCGCCAGAATCTTGCTGCTCGTCGCTCTCCCCTTTCAGCACTTCACGGGCGGCCACCACGGTGTCGAGGTCCCCACGGGAGATTCCGTCCCTGAGGTCTATCATTGGCTGGCGGAGACCCCGGCGGACGAGCCGGTCGTCGAGCTGCCGCTCTATCCGAGAAGCCAGCTCCGTCTCCATTCGCTTTACCTTCTCTACTCGACGCATCACTGGCGGCCCGTCGTTTTTGGGAGGACGTCGTTCTATCCACCGCTTCCCGGCTACTTGGCGTGGGAGCTACGCAGCTTCCCGGACGAGACCAGCGTGACGCTCCTGGAGAGACTCGGCGTCCAACGCATCGTCGTCCACCCGAACCTGTGGCCCCCCGAGATTCGCAGCGCCAAGCTCGCCGCGCTCCGCCGTTTCTCCGACCGTCTCGAGCTCGAGGGCCGCTTCCGCCCGCTCGAGGGCGCACGCCACGCGTTCTACGGCCACGGCGATGAACAAGTGCTTCGATTCAGGGCCGCGCCGGGCACAATGACACAAACGCTATGCGAGCCCACTGACGAAATCGATCCAACATCGTTCCGACTCGAAAGCGACGCGGAAACGCCCACGGACTGGCTCGTCGATCGAGACCCGACGACAACTTGGCGCACCGGGCCTCAGCTACCTGGATTGATGCTCGACGTCGACCTCGGCCGCGAAGAAACGATCGAGGCCGTCAAGCTCCCTATCGCGTACCCGCACGATGAGTTCCCCCGCGACTTGACGCTCAAAGCCAGGGCGGCAGGATCTCGCTTCGAGCGGGTCGAGTTCAGGGATGATGTCGAGACCAAGTGGGAGATCGTCGAGGCGCTCGTGAGCCCACCGGTCGACGCGGCCATGATTCTGAGATTTCCGCCGATCCGCGCGCGACGACTACGGTTCTGGGTGCGGGAAGGACAAACGTTCGACTACTCGCTACCGCCGTGGAGCTTGCCGGAGCTTCACGTCTACCGGCAGTGTCAGCCGCGCTGAGGCTTCGACTCAACGCTCGAGCGCAGTTTGAACGTCCGCGTCCTCGACGAGTGCGCGCCAAAAGGCGGTGGAGAATCTGTCGGCGGAAGCGGAGTCGAGATGGGTCTCGTCCACGGCTCGCAGATCCTGGAGCCGCGGCGCGATCAACGGAACATCGAGCTCCTGAGCGAGAAACTCGGCCTGCGTGTAGTTGGCGAGATCGTTGGGAATCACCGTGAGCACCAACTGAATCCCGCGACGCCCGAGCGCCGATGCAAAAGCGCGCGCGGTATCGAGCTGCTCGGCAAGGACCTGCTCGCGAGCCGCGACCGGACGCACCGGCCGCGATCGCGCCGGCTCGACCACCGGAATCCAGCTCCCGGTGCGAGAGGACCGAAACAACACGAAAGGCCCCCACAGGCTGTGCTCCCGCACATCGATCCTCGGCAACCACCGATGCAGCCGGCGCGCCACGTGCCACTGAAGGGTCTTCTCCCAGATCCCTTTTCGGGCGGCCCAACCCGTCTCCGACACAACCACGCTCGCCCATCGGCTCGGCTCACCGCGAAAAAAACGAGCGCTCACCGCGACCACCGCGACTTTCGGGCGCAAGTCGTGACGCTCGAGCAAGCGCTCCGGAAACCACGATTGCTCCCCGTAGCCCATCCCGAGATGAAAGACCGAATAGCCATGCTCTCGTGTGAATCGCTCGAGCCCTTCTTCTCGAAGGCCTAGCTGGCTGCGTGAATCGCCGATGACGACGATGTCGGCAGCCCTCGCATGAGCGAGCGACTCGCCGAGCCCATGCCAAAGCACCCGATGTCCGAGATCGTCATCGCCGGCATAGATGAAAAAAACGTCGGGGCGGTCCGGTAGCTGGGTCGAAGGCGCGAGCTCTCCCTCCAGAAGTCCCGCCGAGACCAGCGCGCCGACGGTGGCCGCCGTCAAGGCGAAGGCCGCAGCGTACGCCGAGAGCTCGGCGACGACCAGACGTCTTCTAGAACTGAAAGTAGATGAACCCACGCTGATCTCCATAAACGACGAGCGTCACGCACGCCATAACGCCCGCGAGGATCGACTTCTCCATCGGCGACACCCGAAGCTCGAGCCGTTCCGCGAGATAGGTCCGCGCATGCAAGAGTGCGACGGGAACGACGAACGCCCCGCTTTGCGCGATGAGCGTCCAGGGGATCGCTCCGAGGGAGGCGATATTGTCGAGCACGCTCAATGCCTCGCCGGCGTTGTCCGCGCGGAAAAAGATCCAAGCCGCGAGAACACCCACTTGAACGACAACGAACCAGACGACTCGAAGCGCCCACGGACGGCCGACAGACCTATCGTTCAAGCCCAGCAGCCGCTCGAGTGCGAGAAAGCCTCCGTGGAGCCCGCCCCACACGACGAAGGTCGTCGCGGCGCCGTGCCACAAGCCGCCGAGCAGCATGACGAGAAACAGGTTCAGATACGTGCGTGACGCACCGTGTCGATTCCCGCCGAGAGGAAAGTAGAGATAGTCCCGAAGCCATGACGACAACGTCACGTGCCAACGCCGCCAAAACTCCGAGAACGTCGCCGCGATATAAGGTGCGCGAAAGTTCACCGGCAGCCGAAAGCCTAGCGTGAGACCGAGGCCTCGCGCGATGCTGGAGTACCCGGCGAAGTCCGCGAAGATCTGGCAGGAGAACAACAACGCCACCCATAAAGAGAGCCACCCCGACGTGCCCGGGTTCGCCGCACGTGCCCACGAGTCATCCACGAAGAACGAAAGATTGTCCGCCACTGCCATCTTCAAGAAAAAGCCGCGCACGAGCAGATAGCCTCCCTCGAGCATGACCTTCATGCGTAGCCGGCGACGCCTCGGCAGCTGACGAAAAAAGTCGCGCGCGCGCACGATGGGACCAGCCACCAGCTGCGGAAAAAAGCTGACGAACAAGAGGAATCGCCCAAAGCTCCGCTGTGGCGCCATCCGTCCGTAAAAGACGTCGATGGTGTAGCTCATCGATTGAAACGTGTAGAACGAGATCCCGACCGGAAGCTCCGCCGAAACGATCGGGGTGGACGCCCCGGCCTCGCCCCCGAGGAGCATCGTGGAGACGAGCTCGGCGAAAAAATTCGCATACTTGAACCAGACGAGTAGCCCCAAGTTGGTGACGATCGAAAACGTGAGAACCGCTCTGCGCGCTCCGGCGGAGCCGCCTCGGTGAAGGAGGAGCCCGCAAACGTAATCGACGCTCGTGCTCACGCCGATGAGAAGGAGGTAGGCCGGGGTGTGCCAACCGTAGAACACGAGGCTCGCTACCAGGAGCACTCCCAAGTAGCTCTTCTCGCATTTGT
>JAJCXL010000519.1 GCA_029263435.1 Acidobacteriota bacterium
TCGCCACCGACGCGTCGGAGCAACAGTTTCGCGCGGACACGTTGGTATTCGACAGTCTCTACCTTTCCCGCCAACCACCGGAGCGCCGGAGCTTCGACACTCGCCTCTGCCTCCTCTGCCATTTTCTTCCGTCTCGCCAACCGCACCTAGATGCCGGTCAGCGACAGGCTTTGGTCGACACGGAGCTCGCATGGCTTCGGAGGATGGATCGAGTCCTCGTGCCCAGCTATCGGTTCGAGAACAAGATCCGGCGGATGATGCCGCGCTCGACGGAGATCCATGTCGTCACCCCGGGACTCGGTCGAGCTTTCTCGCGAGACCCCGCTCCGCCTCGTCGGCTCCTCGTCGATCGCGAGATCCGGATCGTGACGGTCGACGCGCTCACCCAGGCCAAGAGCGTGCTGGCAATCCTCGAGAGCCTGGAATCGATCGAGCCAAGCTCGGTCTGGTGGGATATTGCCGGAGATCTGGATCGGGAGCCTCGATATCGGGAGCGGTTTCTGCACGAGCTAGCCGGGTCGAGATTCGCGTCGCGCGTTACGGTCCATGGTGCACTTCCTCAAAGCTCGGTGGCGAGCCTACTGGACCGAGCCGACCTCTATGTCACCGCGTCTCGCGAAGAATCGTACGGGATGGCGACCGCGGAGGCGGTGGCTCGCGGGTTGCCCGTCATCGGGTTCGACGTCGGTTGTGCTTCGAAGTGGGTCATTTCCGGCGTCAATGGATGGCTCTTAGGGCAACACCACGCCGCGGAGCTCGGCGCGGTGTTGGCGCGGGTGCTCCGTGACCGAGAGCTCCTGGGTACTCTCTTCGAAGGCGCCGAGGACGCTCGCGAGCGCATCCGATTCCCGAGCTGGGCCGACACCTATCGAGAGTTCACGCGAGCGCTGACCACGGATTTGTCTGGGCGCAACCAAGCGGCGCCCTCGAGCGGACGGCGCCCCGCCAGCAGTACGTTTACGACTCGAGAGCCTTCCGAGCCAAACCTCCCGGAGACTACCGGGGCGAGACGGCGTTCTTGACGATCCGGCCGGCACGCATGACGAAGCGGACCCGGGTCAAGGCAGTGATGTCCTCGAGGGGATCGCCGTCCACCGCGATGAGGTCGGCGGCCCGTCCCACCGTCACCGAGCCTATCGACGCTTCCAGACCGAGAGACTTCGCGGCGAGTGACGTCACCGAGACAACCGCTTCGTGCGGGTCCTGACCACCCGTTCGCACGCGATAGAGGAGCTCCTCGATGTTTCGACCGTGCGCTCCCGCGACCGCGTCGGTGCCGAAGACGATCTGAAGCCCGGGAATCTCGAGCGATTCGCGGAACACTTCGAGAGCCCGAGGTACCGCGGCGGCCATCTGCCGAAAGCCTTCGTCGTTGTAGTTTCCGATACCGAGATAGCGGTCTTTGTTGTCGAAGTAGTTCTGAAAGATCAAGTGCGTGTTCGGGTCGTAGAACACACCCTCCTGCGCCATCAAGCTGAGCACTTCGTTGTCCAACAAGGCGCCGTGCTCGATCGTCGTGCAACCGGCTCGTACCGCGCGACGAGCGCTCTCCGAGCCGTGTGCGTGAACGACCGCTCGCAGTCCAAGCGCTATCGCTTCGCCACACGCGGCATCGAGCTGTTCTTGGCTCATCGTCGGCGTGCCGCCAACCCGAATACTCGCCGAGCCGAAGATCTTGATGACGTCGGCACCCTGCTCTTCTTGCTCACGAACGAAACGACGAATCTCATCCGGGGTACCCGTGCGCTCGTTGACGCTGCGAAGTGACGTCAAGATTCGCGGACCCGGGAGCCCGCCGGAGTCGATCGCGTCTCGAAGCGGCTTGTCGATCGGGGACCCGAGGCTTTGTACTGTCGTGAAGCCCGCCATCAACATCGCATAGGCGTTCTTCGCGGCGTAGAGGACCTCGACCTCTTTGGGCTCGCTGTCGTCGCTGTGAAGTCTGCCATCCGGATCGAAGTGCCATCCGACGTGCACGTGGGTGTCGATCAAGCCCGGTAGGACGGTCAACCCCGAAAGATCGAATGTCGGTTGAGCGGCATCGTCGTCGGGACGTATCTCACGAATCGTGGCGCCCTCGACGACAACGATGACGTTGTCGAGGAGGCCGCCGAGGCCATCCAAGCCGCGAGAAACTCGAAGGCTCGTACGCTCCTGCGCATCTACCCACGGATTAGCGCCCGCGATGACGAGCGTCGCGATGAAGGCGCGGGCGATCACGTCAATCCGTCGTTCGCGTGGGAAGAGCTTCAGCGATCGCTGCGGCCGAGCGAAGAGACAACGCCGCGAAGGTGAGGGTTCCGTTGTTGCACCCGGAAGACACGATCGTCGGCGCACCCACGACCCACAAGTTCTCATGGTCGTGTGTGCGACCGTCAGGATCGACGACGCTGGTCTCCGGATCCGAGCCCATGCGACATCCGCCACCAGGATGATCCTGCAAGGGATCGACCGTCGTGCGAAGGGTTTTGCCACCACCCGCGCGCACGACGGTGTCGAAACGTTCGCGAATGGTGTCTTCCGTCAACTGCCGCAGATCGCGCGACCACTCGCTATCGACGAAATCGATCTGAGGGAGCGGGTCGCCCCACGGGTTCTTCCTTCCGGCGTCGAGCGTCAAAGCACTCTCCTTCGCCGGGATGACGTCGTAATAGGCTCGCATCCGAGCGACTCCCGTCGAAGTCCGCCGCCGCCAATCTTCCATTAGGTCATCTCCCAGAAGCATCGCACCCGAGTCGTCCTTCAACCGCGGTCGCCTCTCGACATCCGCTTCCCAGATTCGAAAATCGTGGCGGATGTACTGGCCATCGCTCTGGTGCTGGAATTTCTTCGAGAGCAAGCTATCGGCCCGATACACGCCGGGATAGAGTCGTTCAGGGACTTCCACGAACGTATTCAAGGACCGATGGCCGGTCACGTATTTACCGACATTGCCGGTACGGTTCGCGACACCATCCGGGAACCTTTCGCTCTTCGACAAGAGCAATAGGTGGGAGCTCCAGCAATAGCCGGAGGCGAGCACGAAGGTCTTAGCCCGAAAGTGCACCGGTTCATCGGGCTGGTCGCGATCGAGAGCGACGGCGTGGTCGATGCGGCTTCCGTCATCGGAGAGCTCGAGCTTGCGCACGAGCGTGCGGCTCACGAGCTCGATTTTCTGCTGCTCGAGCAAATTTTGAAACGTGAAATCCGGGGTATATTTCGCTCCGGTCGGACAGATGCTACACGTATCGCAGCGGGTGCAAACGTTGCGCCCCTGATAAGGAATCGAGTTCTTCGCGACCGGGTTTCGCCAAAACGGGATCCCTGACTTCTCTGCCCAAGCTTTGAGCTTGCCGAGGTTGTGCGAGTAGGGAAGCGGCGGCAATGGGTAGTCTTTGGAGCGCGGGTCGAGCTCCTCGGGCCCAGGAGCGCCTGCCACTCCCATCCGTTCCTCCGCTTCTTGGTAGAAAGGATCGAGCTCGTCGTAGCTGATGGGCCAGTCATGGCCGATGCCATACATCGAGCGGACCTTGAAGTCTTCCGGGCTATATCGAGGCGTGGTGCCTCCCCAGTGAAGAGCGAGCCCTCCGACCGACATCGAGCGCGACTGGATGCCTCGCGCGGTCTGCCCATCGATGTGATCGCCGGGCCAGGGGTTCTCGCCATAGCTCAAGAAGCGCTCGCGCAAGCCGAAGCGTTCATCGAGGTTGAAGATCTTGTCCCCGGCCTCGACGACGGTGATCTTCGCATCCGTCGTTTCCGATAGCTTCTCGGCGACCATCGCAGCGCTGATGCCCGCGCCGATGACTAAAACGTCTGTTTCTATCGTTCGCGCCATCATCAATCTCCAGTCGCCGTGAGCGGACCGGGCTCGTCCGGGCCGGTCTCGAGCCCGCGACACGTTTGCTTCTCGATCGCTGCGCCATAGGCCAGATCGTTCGCCTCGGAGGTGCGATAGAAGTAGGAAAGCAGTCCAATGGCTACGTGCGGGGCGTCGCCCGCATAAGGTAGCTCGGCTTTTTGGTCGCGCGGCATCTGATTGCCGAGGATGTAGCGTTGGTCGGCGGCGGAAAGATCTCGAAAGGGCTTCCCGTGCCGCTTCTGAGCTTCGATATCGAGCCCTTGGAGCTGCGACGACCATTGAGGCGCCGGATTTGGCGGGCCGTACAGGATCTCATCCGTCCAAAGGTAGGGATGGTTCTGTTCGGCAACCGGCTCGAACCCCTCGAGCCAGCTCTTGAACTCCGAGACCACGCGGGTCACGCCGTTGTCGCCCAGCGCAGTTTTCGGCAACACCAGCTTCCCCACGGCCTCGAGCGTCGCGGAATCAACCACGGCCGCAGCCTCATTCGCCACTTCCGCGACCCGACTCTCGGGTGCGCAGCTAGACAAGGTGAGACCGGAGACAATTCCTGCCGAGGATTTGAGAAATTTGCGACGCCTTTGATTGGTCATGTTGGCTCCTGGTCCGAAGGGATGAAGGACCGGAATACTTTACACCAGATGCGGCCGTCAACCGGCTCGCGCCACTGACTACGGACGACGGACTACGGAGGAAGCGCTCTAGCCGATCTTGGTCACGACGAGCGTCGCGTCGTCGGCGAAAGGTGTGTTTTTCCTGAACTCGTCGATACGCGTCAGGATGTTTTCCTTGATCTGCCCGGCGCCGAGATGCGCGCTCT
>JAJCXL010000520.1 GCA_029263435.1 Acidobacteriota bacterium
CCAAGTCGGGAATACTGGCGGGGCTAGGCGTCGGGCTCGGGATTCTCTTCGCGACCCTCGTGGTCTGGCCGCACCCCGCGGGAGTTCACGGCTCCGTCTGGGCCATTGGCGCGAACGTGCTCGTCGCTCTCGTCGTCTCTCGCCTCACACCGCCCCCGTCCCCCGAGACCGTCTCACGGATTTACGGCGAGATGGAGCGCTTCGTCTACGGCACTGGCGAGTGAGCGCGCTCCTGCTACCGCCGGCAGCCATGGAGCGGTGATGCGGCGATACGGCGATACGTTAACATTGGAACGTGAGGCTCTCGAGACGGACGTCCCCGATGTTTCGGCTCGGAGATTGGACGTTCTCTCCGGTCGACGGATCCCTCGAGCGGGACGGCGAGTGCAAGCGCTTGGATCCACGGCTGGTCTCACTACTGACGCTTCTCATGGATCGAGAGCATGAGCTCGTCGACAAGCAACAAATCCTCGATGTCGTCTGGGCGGAAACGACCGTCGCCAAGGATGCGGTCACCGTTGCCATCTACGAGCTCAGAAAGGCGCTCGGCGATGACGCCCGTAACCCGCGCTACCTCGAGACCGTCCCCAAACGAGGCTACCGACTCATCGCCAAAACCGAGCGAATGGGCGAGGCGCTACCTGGGCGGCGGTCACGCAGGGCACTTTGGGCGGCGGCAGCGACGGTGCTCGCGTCGATATGCATGGCCCTGCTTTGGCCGAGACCGGAGCCGTCCGAGGAGGCCGTCATCGCGGTCGCGCCGTTCGAGCACCACTCCGCCGAGCCGGACGACTACATTGCTTCCGGGATCGCCGACACGTTGATAGCCGATCTCGCGCGGATCCCGAACGTCTCCGTCCTCGCTCATCAATCGATGGGACGGCTCGACGCGAGAGACATGAAAACGCTCGCCGAGCTCGGGGTCACTCACGTCGTCACCGGAAGCGTGACCCGGCACGACGCACGCCTGCGTATCAATGTCGGCTTGACCAGACGAGGTGAGGCGACTTACGACTGGTCCGAGACTTATGAAGGCCGGCTCTCCGAACTTCTGCCCTTGCAGCGCCAAGTCGCGGTCTCCATCGCCTCCGCCATCGCTCATGAGCTCGAGCCATTGCCTCCAGCGCGCACTATCGAGGTGCCGGAACGGGCGACCGAGGCCTACCTCCTCGGCCGTTACTTCTGGAACCGTCGCGATCCCGCGTCGGTCCAAAGGTCCGTCAAGCTCTTCAACGACGCCTTGGAGATCGAGCCGAGCTTCGCACGCGCTTGGGCGGGACTGGCGGACGCGCACACGTTTCCGGGACCGGCGGCATTGGAGCTCAGTCTCGAGGAAGGTTACCGCCGCGCCCTCCACGCCGCGGAGAAAGCACAAGCCCTCGACCCGAAGCTCGGCGAGGCCTACGTCTCGTCCGGAGCGGTGCGCTTCGTTTATGAATGGGATATCGAGGCCGCCGAGAATGATTTCAACGAGGCGCTCCGGCTTTCACCATCCTCTGCTCTCGCACATCAATGGTACGCGGAGCTTTTGTCTGCGACCGGCCGTCACGACAGCGCCATCGCTCATATGAGAGAGGCGCTCCGGCTAGATCCTCGCTCGGTCGCCATTCTCTTCGACTTGTTCTGGGTCCAGTACATGGCGTTCGATTTTCCGAGCGCCATCGAGACCCTCGACCGGACGATCGAGCTCGCGGACGAGATCGGAGAGCTCGACCCGACGCTGTTTTGGTCCAGGGCCCGACTCGAAGCCAGGCTCGACCGCCTGGACGATGCTCTCGAAAGCCTCACTCTTTTCTTCGAAGGCGCAGGCTCCGAGCCCACCGCCGAAGCCCGCGCCGTCATGCTCGACCCGAGTCCCGATGCGTTCCGGCGGTTTCGTCTCGACGCCCTTCAAAAGCTCGCGGCCAGGGGAGAGCCCTACGCCTTGTCTCTGGCGAGCGCCTATGCGGATGCGGGAATGAACGCGCAAGCCCTCGATTGGCTGGAGCAGGCAGCGAGCGCAAAAGACGGCGCGATCCTCTGGATCGCGGTCAACCCTGACCTCGAGAAGCTCCGGGCCGAACCACGCTTCATCGAGCTGGTCCAGAGAATCGGTGTCGGTGGCGCCTAACCGCTCCCCGTCGCCTCTCATCTTTTCTTCATCTTTAGTTCAGAGCGCAAAACCCAGCGCCGCGTCTATGCTGGCTGAACTTGTCGGAGGTACCCATGAAAAACAAAATCTCTCAAAAGCTTTGCTGGGCGCTCGGCCCATGGATCGTTCTCCTCCTCGCGGCCCCGCTCCTGCAAGCGCAGTCGCTCGAGCGCGCGAACGAGCTCATCGGGGAGGAGAGCTTCGAAGAAGCCGCGGCGATGTTTCGCGCCTTGACCGAAGCCGATGGAGATAACGGCGCCGCGTGGTACGGTCTCGCTCGAGCGCTCCACGAAGGGGGACACGCGAAAGACGCGGTCGCCGCCTACGAGAAGACGTTGGAGCTGGGGGAGAATCCCGGCCGAACGCTCTACCACTTCGCACGCCTCTCGGCGTCGAGTGGAGACAAGACCCGCGCCCTCGCGCTCCTACGCAAAGCTCAACAAGGTGGGTTGGCCCCCTACCAAGTCGTCATGCAAACCGCCGAGTTCGCGGCGCTACTCGACGACCCGACGTTTCAAGAGATCGCTCGCGCGATGCAACCGTGCACCGCGCCGGAATACGCCCATTTCGATTTCTGGCTCGGCGAGTGGGACGTCGAAACCCCTTCCGGACAACCCGCGGGTCAGAATCGCATTACCCGGATCCACGGAGGCTGTGCGCTCCTCGAGGAGTGGACCTCGGCCGGAGGCGGCACCGGCTCGAGCTTCAATACGTACAACACGACCAAAGGCACATGGCAGCAGTTCTGGGTCGATGCGCAAGGCACCGTGCTCGAAATCCAAGGTGGCCTGGAAGGCAAGGCGATGGTCATGGTCTCAGACCCCGAAGTCTCCCCGCGCTATCGCATCACGTGGACGCCCCGAGACGACGGCTCCGTCCGCCAGCATTGGGAGAGCTCGAGCGACGATGGGGCCAGCTGGACGACCGCGTTCGACGGAATCTATCGAAAGAAGAAGTAGCTCGGTGGCGATACCCGACTATTGAGATCGTCCCCGAGCTGCGATCGGCCACAGCTCGGTGACTTTCTCATCACGGTACGGATGAAAGTGGTCGTATAGATTCACTGTCGGATCGCAATGAGAAGCAATGAGCAGTACTTTGTCGCCGACTTCGATCCGCCGGCTGGGGTTTCTGAACTGGAGGATGCCGTGCTCGTCTCCGCCCCAGCCATAGGACACGCCGTCGATGTCGTAGAGCGCCGGTGGCTCATGGTCCGCCGCGACCGCTTTATAGCCGGCATCTACCGTGACGCGGCCCGCTCGCGGTTGGCTGATGGCCGTCGTGAGCACGAGGAGTGACGGGCGAAAGTCGTCATACACCGCACTGGTCTTTCCTCCAATGTTGCGGTAATTGACGTCCATGAACAGGTAAGACCCGACTTGCACATCCGTAATGCCTTCGACTTCCGAATCCATGTTGTAGGTGCCGGTACCGCCGCCGGTTAGCACCGGAACGGGAAAGCCCGCCTTTTCGATCGCAGCCTTGGTCTCCACCGCGCGAGTCATCGCTTCGACGGACTGCTGGTTGCGTGTCTCCCATCCGTTGATGTGCTGGAGATGACCCGCATAGGCTTGCAATCCCGCGAAGGTGACGTGCGGCGTCTTGTCGATGGTGGCGACGAGATCTATCGCGGGCTGGCCCATCGCGATCCCGGTGCGGCCGAACATGTCGAGCCCGACGACGAGCTTCAACGTCACTCCGGCCGCGCCGGCCGCGTCGCCATAGTCGCGCACGTTGTGGGCTTGGTCGACGACGACCGCAACTTCCAAGCTGCGCTTCGCGAGAGCGACCACCCTCGCGATCTTGTCCGGCGTCACGACAGGTGAGGTGATCAAGACACTCTCGATCCCCGCATCGACCATGACCTCGGCCTCGCTGACTTTCGCCGAGCAAATCCCGATGGCGCCTCTCTCCAGCTGCTTGTTGGCGATGATGGGACATTTGTGGGTCTTGCCGTGAGGTCGCAGCTCGGCGGGCTTCGATCGGTAGAAGCGCGTCATCTTGTCGAGGTTGTGCTCGAGAGCCACCTCGTCCACGAGGAGCGCCGGGGTGGGAAGGTCCCAAATACTCGTCGGACGCTCCAGAGGAACCGGGTCGAACGCGGTGGCCGCCGCGGCGGAGCTGGAAGACCCAAAGGAGACTCCCGCCGCGCCCATAGCGGCAGAGCCCATGAACCCTCGCCGGGAAAAGCTCTTCTTCGTCATCACTTCGACCTCCTCGCCTGGCTCGGGCCTTGGCGGATCGACAGGCTAACACGCGTGCTTCGAGGGAGAAAGTCCCACGTTGGTCTTGACGACGTCTGGCGTGCGAGGGTGCGAGCATGCGACAGATATTCGTTAGACTCGCGCGGGGCTTGGGAGTGATTGCCCTTGGGATGGTCTGGTTCGTTCAAGGATCGGGTGGACCTGTTCACGCGGCACCTTCCACACCGGCGCATTCGACGTTCGACGATCTTGCCTGGCTGGTCGGAGAGGTCTAGCTCGGCAGGGGCGGCAACGGCGGAGGCGGGGGGGGAGCCACGGCAGGCGCGACGTCTTTCTTCTTCGCCGCCCGCACCAGCAGATAGACAGCCCCCCCGGCCAGAACGAACAACGTGATCGACAACAGGGGACGAAAGGCGAACCACGCGACAGCGATCGTTGCGAGCGCAAAAAACGCCGCGACGAAGCCCGCGAAGACCCCGACGCCCGCGCCGAGCAAACGCCCGACCATCGGCACGACGTCACCGAACACCGCGATGGGACGAAAGGTCGTCGACAGTCCGAAGAACATGAGGAGAAATCCGAACCCGCGGATCATCCACGTCAGAAACGTGTTGCTCCGTTGCGCGGACTCGAACATGCCATCGGCAGTAACGAGAGCCTCTTCGAGAAGGAACACGCTTCCGCCGGCTTCCGCCCGATAGGGCTCGAAGCTCTCCCCGCTCTGGCGGGCAACGATGCTCACCGGTCCCGGCCTCGTGACGGTGAATCGAACCCGCGCATCGCCGACGGCAGGAGCGGTCGGGTTGGCGCCGATGTAGACATACGCGTTGTGAAGGCTCGCGCGGGAGATATCGGACGGGGCGGCGGTGAGCTGCAGCGGCTCACTTCGACGCAGCAAGCCAATCTGCGACGGCGAAAGCGTGAACGCCCCCAGCGTGACCGTCGACG
>JAJCXL010000521.1 GCA_029263435.1 Acidobacteriota bacterium
GCCGAACGGATACGCGCTGATAGTGGTCGATGCTCGTGGCACGGGAAAGTCCGACGGAGAAAATGACCCTTTTAGCGAGAGGGTCCACAATGTTGCCAAGGCGGTTGAATGGGCGAGCGAACAATCCTGGTCCACGGGAAAAGTCGGAACACTCGGGACATCCTATCTGGGAATCACCCAATGGTACGTCAATGCTCTGAGGCCGAAGGGGCTTGCCGCCATGTGTGTATGGGAAGGCCTGACAGACCTCATCAGAGACGCCGCTTTTCATGGCGGAATTCCCGAGACAGCGTTTGTTCCCTGGTGGATGGGGCGAGAGGGCGGTAACCACCTGGATCCGAACGCTGAAACTCAGTTCGGTATGACCGATCTTCCCAAAATCCCGACTATGGAGTGGTGTGCCCCCCGTTACTGGCCCACTGAAACTTGAACGAATGCCTCAGCTCTTCTAGCGAAGACGCTTGGAGGCGTTCGATCGAGAGAACTATGCGGGCGCTGCTCGTTGTACTCCCGCCGCCACTGTTCGATTTTGGTTTTTGCGTCCTCCATGTCGAGAAACCAGTGCAAGTCGAGGCACTCGCTTCGGAAAGTGCGGTTGAACGACTCGATGAAAGCGTTTTGAGTCGGCTTGCCGGGCTCGATGAAGTGCAGGCGAACGCCGTTCCGGCAGGCCCAGCGGTCGAGCTCTCGGCTTCGGAACTCCGGGCCGTTATCCACTACGATCTCTTCGGGAGCACCGCGCCTCGCTACGATCGTGTCGAGGACGCGTGTGACCCGCAGCCCGGGGATCGAGAAGTCCGGCTCGATCGCCAGGCTTTCTCGGGACAGATGTCCATCACCGCCAACGCTCGAAACCGTCGTCCCGTCGCGAGCATGTCGTGGATGAAGTCCATCGACCAGCGTTGATTGAGTCGCTCGGCCGGCACTAGCGGCGCGCGCTTCTCGCTTCGGATGCGTTTGCGGCGGCGCTTCGGAAGCTGAAGCGATTCTTCCCGATACAAGCGGTACACGCGTTTGTGGTTCACCGGGCACTCGGGCTTCGAGAGCTTGTCCGTGAGCATCCGGTACCCGTAGCGCGGGTAGTCAACCGCGAGCGCACGGAGGCGTTGGCGAACCTCGTCGTCGCTTCTCTTCGATGGCTCAAAGCGCATCGTCGAGCGGTGAAGGCACATCACCCGAGCGGCCCGCCGCCCCGAGACCGAGTACGTCTCGCGAAGATGGCTCGACGCCTTTCGCCGAGCAGCGGGCTTCACCATTTTTTTGACAGCACGTCCTGCAACATCTGCTTGTCGAGCGTGAGGTCGGCGACGATACGTTTCAATCTCGAGTTCTCATCCTCAAGCGCCTTCAAACGCTTCGCCTCGTCCACCTCCATGCCCCCGTACTTACGGCGCCACGTGTAGAACGTCGCCCGGCTGAAACCATGCTGACGACTTAGCTCATCCACCGGAACGCCGCTCTCGGCAGCCTTCAGTACCTGGATAATCTTCTCTTCGGAGAAACGGCTCTTCTTCACTTCGACCCTCCCCGCCGGAGTTCAGTCTATGCGACTTTCTCCAGCTCTGTTCGGGCCAGTTTTTGGGGGGCACACCAGCACCGGACCGACCGGAGGCGAGCCGTAAGCAACGGAATCTGGAAAAACAAGCGCGTCTATCAAGTCGAATCCCAGGAAGAGACTGAGCCCTCCCTAGAACGGTACGAACCCAGAGGCGGGTGACCGGCGAGGGCAAGAACATTGGAGACGTCGGGGTGGAAGTACTCGGAAGAAACTCTGAGCGAGCTGGGCGAGACGCCGCTCCCGGAGCCTCGCGTCGAACGGAGCGGCACGGATGAGAGCCTGGCGAGCGCGGGGGAGACGTGTACGGAGAACTCAGAAGCGAGCAGGTGAGGACCAGAAAGTAGAGGTACAATACGCTCATGGCAGATGTCATTGAGCGCCTGAGAACGTTCACAGCGGATGAGTACCACCGCATGAGCGATGCGGGCGTGTTTGCGCCCGACGAACGCGTCGAGCTGATTCGGGGGGTGGTGCGCGAGATGAGTCCCAAGGGTCGTCGGCATGTCCAAGCGGTTACGTTGGCGAACAGCCTGTTCACACCGGCATTGAAGGGCTTTGCGATCGTCCAAATTCAAGACCCTTTGGTACTTCGAACGCTAGCGTCGGAGCCCGAGCCGGACCTGTGCGTTCTGTCGAGTTCGAACCCCAGGGATGCAGGCTCTGAGAGCATCGAGGCACTCCTCGTCCTTGAAGTGGCCGATTCGTCACTTCGATTTGATCGCGAGGACAAGGCAACGTTGTACGCTGAGGCCGGGATCGGCGATTATTGGATCGTGAACCTCGTGGATGATGTCGTCGAGGTCTACCGGGAGCCCCTGGACGGCACGTACGACACCAAACTTGTTTTGGTGTCTACTGAATCCATTTCACCGTTAGCTTTCCCAGATCTCGATATCCTCGCGGCCGACCTCATCCCTTGAACCGCTCTGCTCACACGGTCATCGTGTCGCGCAGGGAATTGAGGTCGCGCTCCACATGATGGAAGTGGCACTCACCTACCGGCGGCCGATGGGCGAACAGGACTCGTTCTTCGTATATTTCGCTCCCGTCGGAGAGCCCGCTCTCGGCCCTGCAGCGTTTATGAGTCGGTTCTCGGGGTTGGACAATCCAATCGCTCCGGTCACCCATCATTGGTTCGATTCCACTCACATCGCCTACGGGGTGCTCACCTTCGGTTGGGTTCGCGCTGATAAGGTCAAGCTCGACGGGTCCATCTTCAACGGCCGCGAGCCGGACCAGAATCGCTGGATGTCGATCCGATTCGTTTGAACTCGTACTCAGCACGGTTCACGGTGAATCCAACGCCCAATGTTTCTTTTCAGTTGAGCTACGGAGACATGAAAGAGCCGGA
>JAJCXL010000522.1 GCA_029263435.1 Acidobacteriota bacterium
AAAAAGATTAACTCGGGGATTTCCGAGTATCTCGGGCGCCATCAGCTGGGCTCTGTATCCTCTCTCGTCGGATCTCTCGTCCTGTAACGGCTACTGTTCGTCAGGATGGAGCGAAATTTCAACACGATGGTTGCTTGCCGCTATTTCGTTCCAGGTTGACGCTGTTTCTCCTGCGGCTGTGGCAGGGTAATCCAGAAGCGGCTTCGAATTTCCGAACGAAATCACTTCAAAACGAATTTTTCCACTAGTGCGCTCGTCGGCCAGACTAATAAAATTCGCAAAGCCGACAGATTGTCGAAGTCCGAGCTCGTAGGCCTCAACCGAATCGAATCCAATCCGATCGCATTGCACTGCAGGCAGATCTGCGGTTGCCAGCGCATATCCGTCCGGCCCGGTAAAGGACATGCAAAAATCTCCAACGTGCGACTCAATCCTGACCAGGCCTTTATAGTGGAGCGCCATCAGGTGATTGGATAATTCTGCAATGACAGATAGCCGAAAATCGTTCATTGGGAATTCGTCGATGCCGTATTGCGATGACTGATTCGCCGCCCATTTGATGCTGCTCAGGGCAACTGCGCGCGTGGAATTCAGGGTCTGTTGATAATCATCAAATTGTTGTTGGGCCTGAAGCGTGCCTTGCGTTTCGGCTGCCTGCTGCTCGGTCAGCGTCTGTAGCAGACTGGCGTTTTCGTTTCGCGAATCCTGCCAGCCTTTTTCGCTCTGCCAAAACAACCAAATAAAGATAATGGCAATTATGGCCGACACCGCCGATAACCATTGCAAAGGACTCGGCAGGTTCTTTTTCGGCGTCGGTTCCGTCAAATCACCGGCGTCGATCTCGGGCGGTCTGATTTCGTCGGCAACACGGGCTGCAATTACCTCATGGCTGTCGAGTAGGTCGCGACGCAATATGGCGCGCTGTTGATCAAAAAGGTCCTGAATAAGAATCTTCAGGTTCTGATCACCCCCCTCAAGACCAGGGTAGCCACCACTTGCATCGACTGCCTCTGTCTCGTCGGCAGACGTACGCTGTTTCCCGGCCGGGTCGACAATGTGCAACGAAGCAAGAACCTTTGATACTTCGACGGGTTCAACCTGCTTGGGCAGCACGCCGGCGGCGCCAAGCGCTCGCGCCTGACCAACATAGACCTCACCTTTTTGTGCGGTATACATCATGATTGGAATGCTTGCGGTTGCCGGATTGTTCTTTATTGTCGACACGGCCTCAAGGCCGTCCATACCAGGCATCTGATGATCCATGAAGATTACGTCGGGCCGCTTGTCGCGCAGGTAAATTAGCGCCTCTTCCGCTGACTCGGCGGTGTCGACCGCAAGATCATGCGTCTCAAGCACGCGTCGAAGCACGACGCGTGCCGTCTTTGAGTCGTCGACGATTAGAGCCGTTTTACCCAATAATCTTCCCCGGTCGTCGCCACAATGGCGAACGATGCAATGAACAGTGCCGCACAGGAAAATCAAAATTGCCAGCGGCCGAAGCATTTTCTGTCTGCTGATTATGTCACGATTTAGGCGGCGGCGGTCATGACCCGGCTACCATAACGCTAGCTCAGGGGCGGTCGTCCGTTCTGCATTTGCAAACCGCTCTCGTCATCATTCTTGCAACCGCAAGAATGCCGCCGTACGCTAGTTTCCAGTTAGCTTAAACGTCAGGCATCAAACTCGTGCGCGTTGCAATCGTCGGCAATTCCGGTTCTGGAAAAACAACACTTGCTCATGACCTTAGCGGTGACGAACGAGTTTCTGTACTTGATCTCGACACGGTCGCCTGGGAGTCAGATCAAATTGCGGTGGCCCGCCCGATCGAGGCAGCGCGGGAAGGTGTTCACGCATTTTGTAAGGCGCACGACTCCTGGATTATAGAAGGCTGCTATGCTGGATTGGTCGAAGTTAGCCTCGAATTCAATCCGCACTTACTGGTCCTGGATCCCGGCCTCGAACAGTGTGTTTCGAACTGCCTGGCTCGCCCTTGGGAGCCGCACAAATACGCAACGAAGGAGGAGCAGGACGAAAAGCTCTCGTTTCTTCTCGGATGGATCGAGGAGTACTATTCCAGAGATGACGATATGTCGTTGACAGCTCATAAGGCGCTATTTGAGAGCTACGCTGGCCCCAAACAATGGCTTTCGATGCTGCCCCAATCTGGCTTCATATTGGGCGAGGATCTTTGACGTCAGGTAGCAGCAGATTGATCGCCTATTCCTCTTCTCCGCACGTCGTTTGAATTAATTGGATGTAGCAAATGACACGTTACAGCTTCTTATTTTCGGTATTGTTTCTTGTTGCGTGTACGACGACCAAACCCGTGCCCAACCTGGATCAATCAATTCAACTTTCGCGATTTGGGTATTCGTTCGAGCAGATCAAGGCGAACGCAAACACGCCGCTGGGAGATGAAGACTGGGTTGCGCGCATGGGAGAGGCTAGCGTTCCCGTATTTGACACCGGAACCAGGTTGGCCGAAGTTCTCAGGGTCTTGAGAAGGTGGGGGCTGAAACCGCTTGTTGGGCCGGAAAGCGTGATCGTTAAGGAAGGCCCGAGTCGCCACAATTTTGCGGCCAGTGAGTCTGAGTACGTCATTTACGCTTTTGGCAAGGACGCGCTGACCGTTGGACCACTAAACAGCGACGAGATGGTCGGAGTGTACCTTCGCTGGGGACTCTATGCAGAAGATTTCGCCCTGGTTAACGCCCTAACGGCTCTGCAACCGCTCTCGATGATGTCTTTGAATAACCTTGCGTGGGCGTTTTCCACCTTCCATGATGCGTCGAAACGATCTCCGGCGCTTGCCGTACAGTTTGCGCGTCGTGCGAATGAGCTGTCTGGTTGGGAGGATGGTTTTCATCTCGACACGCTTGCCGCAGCCTATGCGTCTGCTGGAGACTTTGAGAATGCCATCACCTTTCAACTTAAGGCGATTGAACACAGCGAGGCGCCTGACCAGGAGATGGATGAGCGTCTGGTTTTTTACGAGAACGGTATTCCGTACGTTCAGCTTGAGCAGGTTGTCACGGATTCCGGCGCTATCCTGCCAACGAAGAATCTATTTGGTCGGGCTAATAGAGGGGATGCCGATGCTCAGTTTAGGCTGGCCGCTTTTTTCCTGGAGGGCGGAATTACCGACCACGAGGGTATGAAAGATCCTGGCTTGCATTACTTGCGCTTGTCCGCTGCGCAAAACAACTTAATGGCGACCGAAGAGTTGGGGTTTGGCTACTTGCGCGGCACTTATGGTTTGGAGTTTGACCCTGCCGCGGCAAGAGAATGGTTATCTAAAGCATCAGAGCTAGGCAGCGAACTCGCCGCCTATAACCTTGGCATGATGTACCGCGATGCAATTGGCACGGAGAGAGACGAGGCACTCGCAACAAAGTGGCTGATGCTATCGGCGGATCGTGGAATTCCCGTAGTCGCTGTGGAGGTTGGCTATCGGCTGCTCGAGGGCCTGGGTGTTGAGCAGAACCAGGAGCTTGCCAATGTGTATTTTGGTAAGGCCAAGGAGGGCGGCGTTAGCCCGCTCGACTCCTTGTACGGTGAGCAGCTGCAGCCTTTCACTTATCTTTCCAATGACGATTACGCGGCGACGCTACCTGATCGAATCGTGGCGGAAGCCGATTTTCCTGAACACCTGATGCAGATTGTCGACGGCATGGTGTTGCAGGTCGCCCGTGGTGACGTTTACATTTACGGGCGCTTCACTGATGGCTGGACTGGCTGGCCCGTAGGGGATGCACCTTCCGTGATCTTCGCTCTAACCCACTCCGCCGCAAACTTTGGGTCCAGGCGTGGACAACTGAAACTTGCTGAGCTGTACAGGAAGGGCCGAGGTGTGGATGCTTCTCGGGAAGAGGCGGGTTATTGGCGGAAGCGCGCACGAAAGAATAAGTCGGCGCTCTAGCTTAGTCCAGATGCAGCGCCTTCATCTTGCGTGCCAGGGTGTTTCTACCCCAGCCGAGTAACTTCGCGGCTTCTTGTCGATGGCCGTTCGTTCTCGCCATTACCGTTTCGATGAGTGTTTTTTCAAACTCCGGCATTGCCGTGTCGAGCAGCGGCCCTTCGTTGTTTTGAATTTGGCGCTCGGCCCAGGTCGCCAACATGCGCGTCCATTCCTTGGTCGCCCGATGTGGTGAATCGCTGCCGCCGAGATCGCCGGGAATGTCTTCGGCGGTAATCACGCCACCTGGTGCGGTAACCGTTAGTCGTCGGGTCGCGTTAACCAGTTGCCGTACGTTACCAGGCCATCCATAGGCCTGCAGTGCATCCAGCGCCTCGGCGTCGATGACCTTTGCCGGTGTACCCAGTTCGTCCGCGGCTTCGGCGAGGTAGTGGCTCAACAACAATGGGATATCTTCGCTTCGTTGCCGCAGTGGTGGTGTGTTTATTCTAATAACGTTGAGACGATGGAAGAGGTCTTCACGAAAGCGGGCCTCTTTTACGGCTCTCGCCAGATCCTGGTTGGTCGCGGCGATCACCCG
>JAJCXL010000523.1 GCA_029263435.1 Acidobacteriota bacterium
CCCCAGAAAACGTCGCAAAGCACCCGGTAGAGGTTGTCTCCCACCAAGTCCGGTTGGCGCTTCCAGCCGTTGCTCTCGTGCTCCAACGTACCGGCGCCGAAGCCTGTCTTGACGAGGGCTGCACGGGTTCCGGCCGCCCAGCCGGCCTCGAGATCCGTGACGGTATCGCCAATCGTCCACGATCGTTCGAGGTCAATCCCAAGAGCCTCACTCGCCGCGAGCAGCATGCCCGGTTTGGGCTTTCGACACGCGCACGCCTCGCTGGGCCGATGAGGACAGTGGTAGAGACCGTCGAGCTTCGCCCCCGCCGCGCTCAGCTTCTTCTGAAAGTCCCCGTGGATCGATTCGAGCAGCGATTCAGGAAAGAACCCGCGCCCGATCCCCGACTGGTTCGTGACCATCACAGCGAGATAGCCCTCTTCGCCAATGAGACGGATCGCGTCGACGCTCCATGGATAGAGCTCGAATCGATCGGGGTGATTGACATAGCCCACGGACAGGTTGAGGGTTCCGTCTCGGTCGAGGAAAATCGCTGGCTTCAAATCCATCGTGCTCGCTTTCTCAAAGTACTGTCGGGACCAGCGCGTTCGCTTCGCCCAGCACGCGCTCAACGCTCACCCGCTCCATGCAACGGTGATCGATCGGACAGTCGCGATACAAGCATGGGCTGCAGTCGACGGGCTCTCGAACAACTGTCGTCTTCGGGCCCAGCGGACCGGTCTCGCGCGCATCCGTCGGTCCGAAAACCGCGACGGTCGAGACGCCGAGCGCAGCGGCGAGGTGCATCGGCCCCGAGTCATTCGTCAGAAACACAGTGAGAAACTTCAAGGCGCCCATGAGCTCGGACAAGCTCGTCTTGCCTTGAAGCGCTATCGCGGTCTCTTTGGCGGGGCCGCTCAACGCGGCAAGTACCTCCGCCGCGAGCTCGGCTTCCTTCGGCCCGCCGAAGACGGCCACCTGTGCGTCGCGCTCGGCCGCCATCCGCGTCGCCACTTCCGCGTAGCGAGAGGCGCTCCAGATCTTTGCGCGGCTATTCGTCGCGCCGGGGTGCACGCCCACGAGCGCCCCGCCCGTCCACCCTGCCTGCTCGAGCACTCTGCGCGCGCCATCCGCCACCTCCGACGCAACATCCAGATGGGTATCGGGTGCACCGTCCGGCACGTCGAGACCGAGCCCCGCCACGAGGTCCAGGTAGAAATAAGCCTGGTGCCGGCCGAAAGGACGTGGCGGCTGCGGAACTTGGCGCGTGAGGAAGAAACCGCGTCCTTCGGTAGCGAAGCCCCAACGCTCCTTCACCCCTGACGCTTTGATGAGCGCCGCCGCGCGAAACGCGTTCGGTAGCAGCACGCAAAGATCGAACTTCCCTTCGCGCACGCGACGCGCGGTGCGCCAGAAACCACTCCAGCCGCGATCGTCTTGCCTCGGGTCATACCGCACGATCTCATCGATCGCATCAACCGCTTGATACACCGCCTCTACCCAAGGCCGGGTCAGCACCGCTAGACGCGCATCCGGAAAGCTCTCGCGCACCGCGCGCACCGCGGCGAGGGACATCACACCGTCGCCAATCCAGCTCGGCGCGTAAATGAGTACCGCACGAGGCTTCATCAGGGCTCGCCCACAGCGGCCTTGGCGGAGGCCGGCGCGTCCGTCGTCGTTCTCGCCGTCGACGGCTTGCCGTCGCCGTCTCCGGTGCGCGGCCGCGTCCGAAAACGGCGGTGCATCCACAGCCAAAACTCCGGCTGCTCACGGATGACGCGTTCCTGGATCGAGGTGAGCTCTTGGGTGATGGCGTGGATCGCTTCGTCCTGCGACAGGTGGCTATAGGCGTCGCAGTCGATGGGCTCTTCGTAGACCAGACGGTAGCGACCCGTCGGGAGTGGGATCGAAAACGCCGGCAACAGGGCGGCACCGGTGCGCAGCGCAAGCCACGCAGCGATCGGCGTCGTCGCCGCCTTGCGCCCGAAAAAGTCGACGAAGATAGCATCTTTGAGATGCACGTTCTGGTCGATCACGATCGCCACCGTCTCCCCCTCTTTCAAGAGCGAGTACGTCTGACGCAACGCCTGTGCTTTGTAAATGACCTTGTTTCCCGAGAGCATGCGCACTTCCTCGAGTCGGCGGTTCAAGTACGGGTTTTCTTGCTCACGAGCAACGACGTTCATCGGTCCGAACAAGAATCCGTGAGCGATCGCGTGAATCTCCCAGTTGCCGTAGTGCGAGGTCACGAGAATGACACCTTTTTCGGGATCGCGTGCTTCTTCATAGCGATCCACGCCGTCGAACTCGACGAGCTCGTAGATCTTGTCTTTTCCGGGTCGGCCGAGGGTCAACAGCTCGAAGAACATCGCCCCGAAGTGGCGAAAGGCAGCCTCAGCGAGAGCCGTCCTCTCCGCCTTGGTTTTCTCGGTTCCGTAGGCGCGGCCGATATTGTCGATGGTCACTTCGCGATGTTTCTTGTCGCGACGAAAAAAAAGCCCCCCGACGTAGCGCCCCAAGGCCAAACGCATCCTTCGCGGCAAACGTCGAGCCAGCCACCCGATCGAGGCGGCGAGCGAAGTCTCCAGGATGCGTTTCATGTGGGAAAACCTTAAAACACTTGATGATACACCGAGCGAGTGTCGGGCACTAGAGAGTGGGGAAAACGAGGAGCTTCCGCAAGGCGGCGGCGTCGAGGACCTGAGTCTCGACCGCGATGCGATAGATCGGAAGAGACGTTTCCATCCCGTCCATCTTGACCGCATCCTTACCCGTCACGAGAATTGCCTTCGCGCCCGCTCGCTCGGAAGCCGCCGTGAGCGCCGCCACTTCGTGTGCACGCCATCGGTGATGGTCCCGACGCGTCGCGAAGTGTACGACACGAGCATCGAGACTGCCCTTCACCCGCTCCGGTCTCGCGAGTGCCGCGGCCACCGCGACCGGTTGATCGTGAAACGCATCGGGTCGTAATCGCTCTTCGGCATCGCTCAGGCGAATGAGCTCGACGACACGGGTATCGGCTCTAAAGAGCGGGCGGCCGGAGACGAGCTCGGGCGGCACGCCGTCGCGCCACCCGGTCAGGATGACGGCGTCGGCCCTGGCGACGCTCGAGAGCGGCTCGCGCAATCGTCCCGCAGGCAAGAGCCGCCACGACGACGGCGGCTCGGAGCAATCGAAGCACACGAGATCCACATCGCGCACGAGACCTCGGTGCTGGAATCCGTCATCGAGCAGAAGGATATGCGGACCAAGCTCCGCGAGGAGGCGTTGTCCCACCTCGTAGCGATCGGCGCCAACGGCAACGGCCAACCCTCGGACGGCGCGCGCCAGCTCGACCGGCTCGTCCCCGCCGTCGCGGACACCTCGCAAGACGCGCTCGCCGTCGCTGACGAGCACGTACGGCGCGGAGCTCTCACGACCATAGCCCCTCGACAACACCGCGACGCGATGCCCCTGTGCCAAGAGCTCTCGCGCGAGGGCCGCGACGAGCGGAGTCTTGCCGCTTCCTCCGACGGTGAGATTCCCGACGCTGACGACGGGAACCGGGAGCGTCTTCGC
>JAJCXL010000524.1 GCA_029263435.1 Acidobacteriota bacterium
CCGCGATACTGGTCGCGGCCTCAAGCGCACTGTCACCACCGCCGACGACCAAAACATGCTGGTTTCGGTACTGCGCGGGATCGATGACTCGATAAACGACCTTATCCATCTCCTCACCCGGCACGCCGAGTTTTCTCGGTGTACCGCGCCGACCGATGCTTAGTAAGACCGTTCGTGTGTCATACGTGTTCTTACTAGTCGTGACTGTGAACCCACCTTTGGGTCCAGGCACAATTGAATCGACGCGCTCACTATAACTGATCTTAATACCGGTCTTTTGCTCAACCTCACGCCAGTAGTCGATCAAAGTTTCTTTCTGCACCTCAGTAAATTTCATTTTTCCGACAATGGGAAGATTTGCTGGCTGCGTCATAACCAACTTGCGACGCGGAAAATGTGCGACTGTGCCACCCAGCTCTTCCTGCTCTACCGTCGCATGGCGCAATTTTGATTCCGTTGCCCCGAGCGTAGCTGCAAAGCCGGACGGTCCTGCGCCAACAATGACAACGTCAAGTTCATTTTGGTGTGACTGTCTTACCAGCCTGGCGATCGAATCCATCGCCTGACGGCCCTGTTCGACAGCATTTCGGATCAATCCCATACCACCCAGTTCGCCCGCAATGAAGATGCCGGGTACGTTTGTTTGAAAATCCGGATTCACCAGCGGTATGTCCACCCCTCGCCTGGCTGTTCCGAAAACCAGCGTGATAGCGTTGACGGGACAAACGGCCTTACATGCTCCATGTCCGATACAGTTTGTCGGCCCGACCAGGTTTGCCTTCTTCCGGATCATGCCAAGAACCTGGTGAGAACCTTGCTCGGGGCACGCAGCCGCGCAATTCGTGCAACCGATGCACAGTCGATGATCGATCTCTGGATGCAGAGTCGGAGGTTCTATCAAGCCCTCCTCAGTCGCAGCGCGCAGAGAATTGAGGCCGGTCGTCTCCTTGTGCGAATGCCGCTTTATGTACCAGACAAGAATCGCAAGGATGGGAACGAGGTACAGCAGAGTCTGAATGATCTTAGCCAAGGTCTGAATCTGCTCCGCGGCAATTGAGTCGTGTCATTTTCACATAATCCCTTAATAAGGGCCGCCCACAATAACAGGATGGTTTCGCAGAACGTGAGGCCCGTCACACGTTTTTGAATTAGCAACCCTTGTACGATCGACACGGTATTTCAAAGCAGCGAAGTTTGTCTGTGATTTGCGACAACATTTCGAAAAAAACTTAAGCAAATCAGGAACCTTTGACGCTCTGCTTTCGTGTAATAAATTAATGTGTTGTGTGTCCTTTCGCGGAAGAAGACCTGAGGTAAGAATGGAAATGTCCGGAATATTTTGGATCGCTACCGTCGTGATGGCTGTCGTTGCTTTTGGCTTCGTTGCGATGCCGCTGCTCAAGACGAATCGCAAGGGGACTTTGATTGCCATTGCGATCGCGGTGCCGCTGTTAGCGGCCGGATTGTACCTGCAGCTTGGCTCGCCCGATGCCAATGAAGTCAGTCACCGATCCAGCCTGCCGCCACAACCCGCCACCAATACTGCCGCGAGCACTGAATCTACAAACGTCGGCTCAGTCGCGAGTATGGTCGAGGGCCTGGCCAGCCGACTCCGTGATAATCCGGTCGATGGTGGCAGCTGGTTGCTGTTAGCCCGGTCGTACAAGCATCTCAATCGTATCGACGAAGCTGCTGATGCCTACGAGAAAGCCGCCGCGCAAGCAGCCGGCGCCAGAATATATGGCAATGTCAAACTGTCGTCTGATGCTGTCGGTGTCGTTCAACCGACCGATACCGTGTTTATTTTTGCCAAAGCAGTAAACGGTCCACCGGCACCGATTGCTGTATTGCAGCGCGCTGCCTCAGAACTTCCCATCGATTTTCTTTTGAATGACAGTCAGTCGGTGGTCGCCGGCGTGAAATTATCGGTTTTCGACGAGGTGGTAGTCACAGCAAGAATTACCCGCGGCGGTGACGCGACCGTCGCGCTGCAAGGTCTGGAAGCAAAGTCCGGCACGATACTGGTTGCTGAAAATCGGCACCTGAACCTCACAATAGAATAATAAGGTCAGTTACTTATGTTGGAAACAACAACGCTGGTTACTCCGGCTACAGCCAATTCAGAAACACGCAAAGCGTCACCTGCCCGGAAATCACGCAACGCACTGTATGGCTATGCATTCCTGGTGGCCGCAGTAATCGCCGGCTGGCTGCTAAGCGACGCGAAGCTTGTCGATCCCAATGACGGTCTCGGCTACTGGCTGGGCATCATTGGCGGTAGCCTCATGCTGTTCTTGCTTCTCTATCCGGCTGGCAAGAAGTCGAATATCTTGCGGCGGCTTGGGGTGGTCAAACATTGGTTTCGAATTCACATGATTTTCGGTCTCGTTGGACCACTACTTATTCTCTACCACTGCAACTTCAGCGTTGACGCCATTAACAGTACGGTCGCGCTTTACAGCATGATTGCGGTCGCTGTCAGCGGCATTATTGGACGATATTTCTATACACGCATTCACCGTGGACTGTATGGCAAACGGGCGAACATCGAGGAATTACGCGAAGAGATTGCGGATTCGATGGAGAACAGTCGTGGTCTCGCAGCCATTCTGCCGAAGTTCATCAACGAGTTGCATACCGTCTCGGCGAAACTCATTGGAGACCAATACACTCGCTCGATCAGCATGAGTCATAGCCTTTCCTGGGTTGTTAAATACTACGTTGTCCGTCTACGTCTTTCTTTGCTCATCAACAAGGAGTTTCGTGAGCAATCCGCAAGCTCGGAGGCTTTACATAACAATGCGAAGAACCTTCGCAAGACGGCGAATATCTATGCGGCACAGCAGGTTGGGCTGATGCGGCAAGTTGCACAACTGGCTTTTTACGAACGTCTGTTTTCACTTTGGCATGTGTTTCACATGCCGTTGTTTCTCCTATTGGTGGTTTCCGCTCTCGTTCATGTACTCGCAGTACACATGTACTAAGCGAGGCCACTGGACGGATGCACTTACAAAGGACTCTTTCTCTCGGATTGTTGATGACGATCGCACTACTAACATCACACAACACAGCGGCTCAGGAAATTGAGACGCTTGTGATGCCCGGTGAAGTCATCACGGGGCACGCTGATCTCGAGAGCGAGTGCTCCTCATGTCACAAGTTGTTCGACAAGGAGGGGCAACGCCAGCTCTGCCTTGATTGCCATGAAGATGTAGCGGGAGATATCGAGCAGCAACGCGGGTTTCACGGACTTCGTGCAGAAGTACAGCATGATCAATGTGCTTCGTGCCACACCGAACATGAAGGTCGCGACGCGGTCATCGTTATCCTGGACGAGAAAACTTTTGATCACCGCTTCACCGACTTTCAACTTGAGGGCGCGCATGCTGATGCAGAGTGTTCTGATTGTCATTCGCCGGAATTGAAGCATAGGGAAACGTCTGCCGAGTGTGTGGATTGTCACTTTGAGGATCAGCCTCACGATGAAGTCATGGGAGCGGAGTGTGGTTCCTGCCATCAACCAACCGAGTGGCTTGAAGCCGAGTTCGATCACAACGAAACCGAGTATCCGCTGCTAGGTAAGCATCGCGAGGCCATTTGTCTGGATTGTCACGAGGACCGAACATTTCTGAGTCCGCCGACTACATGCTTCGGTTGCCACGCCTCTGATGACCACCACGAAAGCCGCAACGGGGAAGAGTGTGAGACCTGCCACAATCCCAAAGACTGGACGGACACCAGCTTCGATCATCAACGCGATACCGTGTTTGAATTGCTCGGTAGTCATGCATTGCTGGAGTGTGGGGACTGCCACTCTGACGACCCATACGCTGACAAGATCCAGCCAGCCTGTATTTCCTGCCACCTGGAAGATGACAATCACGACGCTCACAACGGCCAGGAATGCGGCGACTGCCACAACAACTCGGACTGGACAAAGTCGACCTTCGTTCACGACCTGCAAACTGACTACACGCTCAACGGCGCACACATGGAGGTGGTCTGTAATGATTGCCATGTTGAACCCGTTTTTGAAGTGGCGCTCAACACGACGTGTGATAGCTGCCACCTGGACGACGACGCCCACAAAAAATCGCTCGGCACACAATGCGAGAATTGCCACACCGAAGTTAACTGGCAGGATCCGGTATTTTTTGACCACGAACTAACGTCGTTTCCACTGCTCGGCAAGCACGGCGAAAAGGAATGCACAGACTGCCATACGAATCAGTCCTTTGGGCATACCGAATCTGAATGTATCGCATGCCACAAAGAAGAAGATCCGCATCGCGGCTATTTTGATCAGGCGTGCAGTCAATGCCATAACCCGGTTGCCTGGGACAAAGTGACTTTCGACCACGACCTGCAAACGGAATTTCCGCTGGCGGGCGCACACGTCAGAGTTAGCTGTGATGAATGTCATCGTAGTCCGTTGGAACGAATCAAAGCCATCGACGGAAGTTGCCGTACGTGCCACCGCGCGCATGACATTCATGACGGAGAGTTCGGAACTGACTGCGGCCGTTGCCATACCGCAGACTCATTTACCGAAGTGAGATCTATCCAATGACGAATATTTTTCAGACGATAAGAATTTCCGATCTGATCTTGGTCTCGATCGCTATTTTCAGCCTGTTTGCGTCGGAAGATGTCCGATCGCAAACAACGTTTGATCACTTTAGTACCGGCTTTATTCTTGACGGCGCGCATACCAACGTGACCTGTGAAGGCTGCCATGTCGGCGGCACGTTTGGCCCAACCAGTTCAACATGTTCCAGTTGTCACTCTGAAAGCAGCCTGGTACGCGCATCGTCCAAATCTGCGAATCATGTCCAAACGAACGGCGAGTGTTCGGACTGCCACATCACTGCGAGCTGGACTTCTGTTGCCTATATGGACCACTCATCCATTACCGGCAGTTGCATTAGCTGTCATAACGGCGTTCAGGCCACCGGGAAAACGCTGACTCATTTTTCATCCAGTGACCAATGCGACGACTGCCATAACGTCATTGCCTGGCAACCGGCCGTATTTGATCACCTGGGAATCGTCGAAAATTGTGTTTCATGCCACGAGGGCGTAACCGCCACGGGCAAGAGCCCGGTTCATGTCCAAACAATGAATGTCTGCGAAGACTGCCACAGCACGGTAGCTTTTCAGCCTGCCGTAACCGTTGACCATACTCAGGTCATTGGCACCTGTGGCTCGTGTCACGATGGTGTTGTCGCATCCGGCAAGCACGCGACCCATATAACCAGCGGCAACAATTGTGATGACTGCCATTCGACCACCGGCTGGCTGCCGGCGAATTTCGATCACGTCGGCATCACCGGCAATTGCGCAAGGTGTCACAACGGCATCGAAGCGACTGGCAAGAGTGCGACACATGTTCTGACATCCAATGTCTGTGAGGATTGCCACAATTCGAATGTGTGGGCACCGGCCTTTACTATCGACCACACACAGATATTAGGGACCTGCGGCTCCTGCCATGACGGCATCATCGCGACAGGCAAGAACCCGACACATATCACCAGCGGTAATAATTGCAACGACTGCCACTCAACAGTAGGCTGGCTGCCCGCGAACTTAGACCACAACA